>CBDTVQ010000007.1:0-18489 GCA_965364045.1 uncultured Tessaracoccus sp.
GATCTCGCCTGCTTCCTCATCCCACGAGGTGTTCAGGTCAGGGTTGCGGCTCAGCGCCAAACAGATGGCCTTCGCGTAGATCAGCAGGGGTGAGATGCGCAGTCCGGTGAACTCACGTCGCGACTTCAACGTCTCCACGAATTGCATGGTGCCGGTGACGTCCACGGTGACCCACTCGGTGACGTGCACATGCGTGTTCACCGATTTGACCATGTTCTCGGCAGTGGCCTTGCGCACGCCACGGATGGGAACACGCCGCTCGCCGCCCTCGCCCGCGTTCGGGGTGGGCCCGGGATTGAAAGGCCGGCCGAAGGATGTGGCGCCATCGAAGGCCCCCGCCGATGTGGACTGGTGTGGCGACGGTGGCTGCTGAAAGCTGGCGCTGTCATTGATGATTCGTCCCTGTGCAGGAGCATCCGCCATGCGCTGGAAGGCCATGGCGGCCTCCACGTCACGACGCGTGATGGTGCCTTCCGGGCCGGTCCCAACAACTCCCGCAAGGTCCACGTCAAGGTCCCGCGCATACTTGCGCACGGGCGGCTTGGCGCGCACGGCGTTGGGATCGGAAGCCAGTACGAGTTCTGACTGCGAAGGTCCGACACCCGGGCCCGGCAACGGATCACCCACGGCCTCGGCCGTGTTCTGGCCCGCGGGCTGCACCTCGTCCGGGCGGCGGCTCGGCTCGCGCGGCTCGTAGGAATCGCTGAGCGCCTGCGTTACTTCAGGGTCCTGATCCGTGCGGCTCCTTCGACGGCGTCGGCTCGGCCCGGAATCGGAAGCTCCATAGCCCACCAGGTTGGGTTCCTGGGTGACTTCTGGTTCGTCCTGACCGTCCTCAATCTCGACGATGGGGGTGCCCACCTCTACCGTGGACCCCTCCTCCACGAGCAGGCCGATGATCTCTCCCGCGAAGGGGGAGGGCAACTCCACGAGCGATTTGGACGTCTCGATCTCCACGAGCACGTCGTTGATCTCGATGGTCTCGCCCACCGTGACTCGCCAGGCGACGATTTCGGCCTCAACGAGGCCCTCACCGGGATCAGGCAGGCGGAATTGGCGCTTCATGGACTTGACTCCTAGTAGGCCAGGGACGCGTCTACCGCGTCCATGATTCGGTCGACGCCGGGGAGGAACTCGTCTTCAATTTTGGACGGCGGATACGGGGTGTCATAGCCGGTCACCCGCAGGACGGGCGACTCCATGACGTAGAACAGGTCCTTGTGCAGCCTCGCAGCGATCTCCGCTCCGACGCCCAGTGTGCGTTGCGCCTCATGCACGACGATGGCGCGCCGGGTGCGTCGTACCGAAGCGGTGATCGTGACCCAATCGATGGGACTGAGTGTGCGCAGATCGATGACCTCCAGCGAGTGGCCCTCGTCGGCCGCCACCTCGGCGGCATCCAGGCACGTCTTCACCATGGGACCGTACGCCAACACGGTGGCATCGGTGCCGTAGCGCAGAACATTCGCCTGGTGCATCGGCTGCGGACGGGCGGAGAAGTTGACCTGTCCCTTGACGTGGTAGCGCCGCTTGGGCTCCAGGAAGACCACCGGATCGTCCGAGGAGATCGCCTGCTGGATCATCCAGTACGCATCATTGGGCGAGCTACAGGTGACCACCTTCAGCCCGGGCGTGTGAACGAAGTACCCTTCGGGCGATTCGGAGTGATGCTCGATGGCACCGACGCCACCGCCGTAGGGAATCCGGATCACCATGGGCATCTTCACACGGCCGGAGGTTCGGGCGTGCAGCTTGGCGACCTGGGTCACGATCTGGTCAAAACCCGGGAACACGAATCCGTCGAACTGGATCTCCACCACGGGGCGGTATCCCCGCATGGCCAGCCCAACGGCGGTGCCGACGATGCCGGCCTCGGCCAGCGGGGAGTCAACCACCCGGTTCTCGCCGAACTCGGACTGCAGCCCCTCGGTGATCCGGAAGACGCCGCCAAGCTTGCCGATGTCCTCACCGGCGAGCATCACCTTGGGATTGGCCTGCAGCGCGCGCCGCAGTCCCCGATTAAGGGCTTTGGCAAGTGTCAGGGTCTCGCTCATGCGGGCTCCTCGAAGGTGGCGAGGAAATCAGCGTACTCCCGGCGCTGTTCCTCCAGCGCCACGGATTCCTCGGCGTACACGGTCCGGAACTGCTCGTCCATCGTCTTGTCCACCAGGGTGGCGATGGAGGCGCGGATGCTGGCCCCGTAGTCCTTGGCCTCCTGATCGAGCGCCGCCATGTGCGCGTCGTCGATGGCTCCCTCATTGCGGAGGTAGGTGGTCAGGCGGGCGATGGGATCGCGACCACGCCACTCCTCGGTCTCGGCGTCCCGACGGTATTTGGAGGGATCGTCAGAGGTGGTGTGGGCGCCCATGCGGTAGGTGAAGGCCTCGATGAAGGCCGGGCCCTCGCCCTGCCGGGCCCGGTTGAAGGCCCACTGGCTGGTGGCGTGCACGGCGAGGACGTCGTTGCCGTCCACCTGGATCCCGGGGAAGCCGAAGCCCTGGGCGCGCTGGAAGAGCGGGATGCGGGACTGCAGGGCCATGGGCTCGGAGATGGCGTACTGGTTGTTCTGGCAGAAGAACACCACCGGCGCGTTGTAGCTCGCCGCGAAGACGTACGCCTCGTTGACGTCACCCTGCGAGGAAGCGCCGTCGCCGTGGTACGCCACGACCATGGCGTTCTTCTCGGAATCCGGGTTGCCCACCATGCCGTCGTACTGCAGCCCCATGGCATAGCCGGTGGCGTGCAGCGTCTGCGCGCCGATGATGATCTGGTAGTTCCGGAAGCGCTCGAGCATCTCCCAGTCGCCCGCATTGCAGCCACGGAAGAGGCCCAGAATCTGACTCATGGGTACGCCCAGGCACATGGCGACGGCGTGCTCACGGTACGTGGGAAAGACCACGTCCTCGGCCATCAGCGCTCTGGCGGAACCCACCTGGGACGCTTCCTGCCCCAGCACCGGCGGCCAGAGCCCCAGTTCCCCATGACGTTGCAGGGCAGTGGCCTCGGTATCAAATCTGCGGGCCAGCACCATGTCACCCAGGTAACCCACCAAGTCCTCGGTGGTGCCGGTGAACTCGAAGTCATCGTGTTCGACGCGCACACCCTCGGGCGTCAGCAACTGGACCATGTGGTCGCTCTGTCCTTGCACCAAGATCCTCCTCATTTCCTTAACCTACGCATGCGTAGCTTACGGTACCGTAACCAGCTCGTCAGGGACCAAGCGCCCTGACTGCAGACGAAGACGAGCCCTTTTGTGCCAGAGGCTGAGCGCCCCTGAACAGTTTCCCAGCCTCTTGACGTTTAGGGGCGGTATTGGGACAGTGGGTACCTTCTCAAATCCACAGTGTGCCAATGGGGGCATGCACGACATCGGAGAACTGCATGAAAAAACCATTCAAACGCGGGGCATCAACCCTCGCTGCGTCCGCTCTCATGCTCGGAGGGATGACGTTCGCTGCCGGCGGCGGTATCGCCCAGGCAACCCCTGGTGACAGCTGCGACGATCCCCGAACGGTTTCGGTCTTCGAGTTCAATGACTTCCATGGCCGCATTTCCAAGGCAGCAGCGCTCTTCACGCCTGTCGAGGAAGCCCGTTCGAATATGGGCGAAGACAACGTGCTGCTCGTCAGCACTGGCGACAATATTGGTGGCTCCACCTTTGAGTCCTTCATCGACAATGACAACCCGACGATCGACATTTTGAAGGCGGCCGGCGTCGAGGCGATCGCTACCGGTAACCACGAGTTCGACAAGGGTTTCGCCGACCTTTCCGATCGTGTCATCCCCAACATGGGGGTGCCCCACATCAGTGCGAACATCTATGACACCGGCACCACCACCGTCGCTGCTCCGTTGGAGGAGTACAAGGTCTTCACAAAGGGCGGCGTCCGGATCGCCTACGTGGGTGCCGTCACTGGCGACCTCCCCTCGTTGGTCTCCCCCGCTGGCATCACCGACATCGACGCGGGTGACCCCGTCGAGGCCGTGAACCGCGTCGGAAACATGATCGTTGACCAGGATCTTGCAGACATCGTCATCGCCGGATTCCACGAGGGTGCGCCTGATCCCAGCAAGACACCCGAAGAGAACGCCGCACTGTCGCCTGCCTTCTCCGACATCTACAACGAGCTGGACCCGATCTTCGACGTGGTCTTCAACGGCCACACCCACCAGATCTACAACTGGGAGACCCGCGACGAGAAGCCGCTGATGCAGGCTGGCTCGTACGCCGGGCAACTCTCGAAGGTCGATCTCAAGATCAACAGCACCGACAAGACCTTGTGCTCCTCCGAGGCCTCCATCGTCCCTGCCGCCGGCAAGGACGGCATCGGAGGGCAGGCACGCATCCTGGACATTCAGGCCATCGCCGGCACCGCAGAGGGCAAGGCCGCAGAACTGGGCGCGCAGCCCGTCGGCTTCGCCAATGAAGCCATCAGCACACCAGCGGACGGCTCCTCAAATACCCGCAACGTCGAGTCGCCGATGAGCAACACGGTGGCGCAGATGTTCAAGGAACAGCTGCAGACCGACGGGAACGCGGACGCCTTCATTGGTATCCAGAACCCGGGCGGCACACGCGACAGCTTTGATCGCGGCACCATCACCTACAAGGAGGCCGCCAACGTCGCGCCCTTCGCCAACAGCCTGATGACCACGCAGCTCACCGGTGCACAGTTCAAGACGATCCTTGAGCAGCAGTGGCAGCCGGCGGGTGGCTCCAGGCCGTTCCTGGCACTCGGCCTGTCCGACAATGTCTCTTACACCCTGGATGAGTCCCGCGACAAGATGGACCGCATCACATCCATCAGCATCGACGGCGAGCCCATCAACATGGACAAGCTGTACACCTTCGGCTCCGGAAGCTTCCTGATCGCGGGTGGCGACAACTTCTTCGAGTTCGCTGAGGGAACGAACACCAAGGACTCGGGTCGCGTTGACCTCGAGGCCTGGGTGGACTGGATCCGGGGCGGGGACGCCCTGTGGCCCGACTACTCCAAGCGCGGAGTCTCCGCGCCGGAGGTCGTCGGCAGCCTCACCGAGGGCGCGGCTCCCGTGGAGTTCGTCTTCGGCAAGCCGCTCGACGGCGGCGTGCAGATGGATACCCTCGACATGCTGCTCGATGCGACCGGGAGCAAGGTCTCCCCGCAGCTGATGAACGCCACCATCACGGCCTACATCGGCGACGACATGGTCGGTGGCGGCGACGTGGTTGATGGCGTCGGCACCGTGCAGGTGGCAATCGCCAATGGCACGGAAATCAAGGCCGGCAACAACCTCATCGACTTTGTCGTGGAGGAGTCGGGCACCATCATCAGCCTTCCGGTCACAGTCAAGTTGGTGGATACGCCGGTGAAGCCCGTCGACGTCTACACGACCCCCGGCTATCACAAGCTCAACGGACGCGAGTGGATCACGACCTGTGAGCCCTACTCGGTCACCGAGCGTTGCCGCACCTTCATCTACTCGTCCCAGGTGCAGCTCATCAACGGCAAGTTCGTGCAGCGCAGCGGGTGGAACTTCAACAACCTCACCTACAAGGCGTCGCCGCGCAGCGTGTGGAAGGGCAACCCGCTCGGCTACACCAACGCGTGGACCACGGCTGACGGTCGCAAGTGGAGGACCGAGTGTGACACCCCCGCAACGGGAGGCAATGCTTGCCGCTCGTACATCCTGACCAACGTCATTGAGACGGTCAGGCTGTCCAACGGGAGCAACGCCTACAAGGCGAACACCAAGTTCGTCGTCAACAACATCGTCAGGTTCAAGTAACTGATCTGATACGAGCGAAGGAGGCCGGACCCATTGGGTCCGGCCTCCTTCGCGTTCCTGGGAATTCAGGCTTGCCATTCGCTTCGGCCGGCTGTCTACTCCCCAGCGAGTGTGGCCACGAGAATTGCCTTGATGGTGTGCATGCGGTTCTCGGCCTGGTCGAAGACGATGCTTGCCCCGGACTCGAAGACCTCATCGGTGATCTCCAGGCCGTCCATGCCGGTGAGCTGGAAAATCTCCTCGCCGAGTCTGGTTGCGCGGTCGTGGAAGGCTGGCAGGCAGTGCATGACACCCACATCCTTGTTGCCAGTGGCGGCCAGCATTGCGGCATTCACCTGGTAGGGCCGCAGCAGCGCAACACGTTCACTCCAGAGCGCCTTCGGCTCACCCAGGGACACCCACACGTCCGTGGAGATGAAGTCGACTCCACGAACACCTTCCTCGACGTCGTCGGTCACGGTGATTCGGGCGCCCGTGTCGCTGGCGATGGCGTGCGCCCGTTCCAGAATCTCAGGCGCCGTCTGCTGCTGGAGCGGCGCCACCATGCGGATGTCCATGCCCATCATGGCTGCCGACACCAACGTAGAATTGCCGACGTTGTTGCGCACGTCACCAACGAATGCGCAGCTGACTTCCTGCAGGGGCCTGCCGGAATGCTCCAGCATGGTCAGTTGGTCTGCGAGCATCTGGGTGGGGTGCCAGTCATCGGTGAGGCCGTTGTAGACGGGAACGCCGGCATGTGAGGCAAGCGTTTCAACGGTGTCCTGCCCGGCGCCCCGGTACTCGATGCCGTCGTACCAGCGGCCCAGCACCCGGGCCGTGTCCGCAGCCGACTCCTTGTGTCCGATCTGCGAGCCTGCCGGATCCAGGTAGGTGGTGCGGCCACCCTGGTCCGCCATGGCCACCTCGAATGCGCATCGCGTCCGCGTGGACGTCTTCTCGAACAACAGGGCGACGTTCTTCCCGACCAGAGCCTGGCGCTCGCTGCCCGAGCGTCGCTCGGCTTTCAGGACGGCTGCGAGATCCAGCAGGTGCATCCATTCGTCGGCAGCCAAGTCCAGTTCCTTGCAGAGACTACGGCCGGTGAGGTCCACCACGTTGCCACCCCTCTTCTGTGGTTCAAGGGGACCACACTATCCACGCCGAGCCCCGGTGACAGCGCGTCCGACAGTTCACAGCCAGTCCCTGCGCCTGAACTGCCAGAAGAGGATGAGCGACGTTGTCAGCATCAGCGCCACAGAAAACCAGGCACCCCACACAGTGTCGGTGCCGATGATGGAGAGGTTCTGTCCGAAGAACCCCGTGATGAGTGTGGGGACGGCGATGATGGCGGCCCAGGAGGTCACCTTCTTCATGATCTCGTCCTTGCGGTTGGCCTGCAGAGCGAGATTCGTCTCCAGAATGCTGGAGAGATGGTCCCGCAGGGAGTCCGCCATCTCGGCGGCATGGAGCGCATGGTCATGAACGTCCCCGAAGTACGGCAGTAGGGGCCCGGGGACGTCAAACACTGATTCTCTGCGCGCCAGCGACGAGGTCATCTCCCGCAATGGCACCGTCTGACGCCTGACCTTTGCAGTGTCCCGTCGAAGGAGAAAAATCTCCTCCTGGATGGCGGACCGGGCCGTGGTCACGTCGAAAAGCTGTTCGCCGAGATCATCGGCATGCTCATTCAGGGCATCCAGCGTGTCCATCACGTTGTCCACCACGAGATCCAGTACGCCCCACAGGACATAGCCGGGTCCCGATGACGCGAGGTTCTCGTTGAGGTCGAGCCGCTCGATGACTTCGGCCACCGGAAACGATGGATCCCTGACCGTCACCACAGCATGAGCTGTGATGAATGCCGTCAGTGGCGCCAACTGCGCGCGGCCATCGTCGTCGAGCACGACGTTCGTGACCCGCATCAGCGAGTGGTGATCGAACCGGCTGACCTTCTGCCGCTCGTGTGTGGCCAGCGCGTCCTCGACGGCAAGGTCATGAAGATCCAAGACACCCTGGAGCTCCTTGAGCTCATCAACAGAATCCGTCGTCAGATCGATCCACGCGTACGTGTCGGCAGCAACCCCCTCCTCCGTGAGATGGTGTGCAAGTTCGGCTGCTTGGATGTCGACGGCCTTCAGCGAGCCACCCGTCCACAGACGCTGTTTCTTCATGGAGTCAGTCTCCACCCGCCACAGACTGAAGCCCTCCCCCGACACCCGACCGATCAGTCGAGCCCGGCGACAAGGTCTGCCACCAGCTCCGAGTCGCGCAAATCGGCGGAGGCGACTCCCGGGCTGAAACCCATCCGCAGGACGACGAGGTCCGCCGAGGGAACCACATACAGGCGTTGACCATCATGTCCTGTGGCCCAGAAGGTGTCCTCGGGCAACACGGGATTGGCCAGTGCCCCGTCGGCCAGCAGGTTTACCCGCCACCCCGCGGCGTAGCCAACCTCGTCGGAACCAGCAACCGGCAGGGCCGTCGTCGAGGTTTCCATCCATCCCTCGGGCAACAGTCGCTCACCGTCCCAGACACCGTCCTGCAGGGCGAACTGCCCCATGGCCGTCCAGTCGCGAGGCGTGGCCCAGAGATAGGAACTACACACCGGGGTACCCACTGCATCCGGCTCCCACACGGCCGATGCCAACCCCAGCGGCTCGAAGAGCTCCCGCGCCGGCAGGTCCGCACCCATCCCCGTCGCCTTTGACAGGACCGAGCACAGCAGCGTGGTGCTACCGCTCGAGTACTGCTGGAACTCCCCCACGGGATGTTCCAGGTCCTGGCTCGCGACATATCCGGCCATGTCCGGTTCCAGGTACAGCATGCGGGTGATGGGCGTCCCGAGATCGTAGGTCTCATCCCATGCCAGTCCGCTGGTCATCCGCATGAGGTCATCGACGCTGATGTCGCCGCGATCATCCGTCCATTCGGGCCGCAGGTTGGTGTCGTCCACGTTCACCAGCCCCTGCGGGGCGAGCCGGCCGGTCAGCAAATTGGTCACGCTCTTGGCCATGGACCAGCCCAGCTGCGGCGTGGAGGCGTCGAAACCCTCGGCGTAGCGCTCGCCGACGAGCTCACCCCGGTGCAACACCACCACCGCACGGGTCCCCTGCGTTGCCCGGGCGTCCTCATCCAGGTCATCTCCGAATGCACCCGCCAGGGCCGCCGTCACCTCCGGCGATGATGTCGGTGAGGGCGCGTCAGTCAGCTCGTTGGGTGCGATGGCGGTCACCGGCGTCAACTCAGGGGCCTCATCGGCGATCGTGCAGCCATATCCGTCGGTGAGCCAGGCGCGCTGTCCCGCGAGGATGCCCAACACCGTGGAACGCACCCCGTCCTCATCCGAGGAATACCGCAGGTAGGGCACCAGAGGGTTCTGGGGCAGGTCGGGCCCGGCATCCGCGAACTCGGTCATGGCGCACGCGCTGTGGGCCGCGTAGCCAGTGGCAGTCAGCAGCAACGGCCGCGCATACCAGTACCCCGCCACCCCCAGGACGAGCACAACAGCGAGCAACCCAACGAGACCTCTGGTGATCCAACGACGCATGCACTGAAACCTAGTGCGTTCGCCGGGGCATTCCAGGGAACCATTGAAGGATCCCTGTTGCGGTTGAGCGCAGTGCTCAGGCTGTGAACTCGGCCAGAATCGATGGCATCGCAGCCTCGACGTCCGCGATCGTGTCCTGGAAGCCGGCATCGTCCCCGTACCAGGGGTCGATCAGCGGAGTCCCGGGGCCGAGGTCCGGATTGAAGTCGTTCAGGAGACGGACGTTGTCGGCCCCCGGCGCCATGCGGCGGAGCTTGTCCACCTGGTACGGCTCGACTGCAATCACGAGGTCGGCCGCCTCGATGTCCGACTGTGTGATCCTTCGGGCGCTGTGATCCTGCGCGTCATAGCCCCGCTCCTCGAGAACGGCCATGGCGCGGACGTCGATGCCGAACCCCTCGTTCTCATCGGAGAGACCAAAGCTGGACACCTCCAGGTTCAGCCCCTGCTCCTGCGCCATACCCAACGCCACACGCTCGCCGATGGGTGACCGACAGATATTGCCCCAACACACGAAAACAAGAGATGCCATGGCAACCACCCTACGGGCGGCGCGACCACCCTGCCTCCAGCTCGACCAGCCTCGCTCACCAGAGCGTGGTGCGTTCCTTCAGTGTGAGATAGGTCTCCAGCACACCGGGCTCAGGTGCAGCGTCGTACTCCTGCACGCTGCCCATCTCCCACGACGGCGGCTCGGTAGAACCGGACAAGGCCCAGGCTGCCTGACGGGCAGCCCCGAGAGCGACGTATTCCCCCGGTGGAGGCACGGCCACTGGCCGCCCGAAGATCGTGGGGGCAAGCCGCGTGACAGCTTCGGAGCGGGCGCCGCCGCCGATGAGGAGGATGCGCCCCGCCTGCTGGCCAGCCACTCTTTCCACGGCCGCAACGGCGTCAGCGAGGGCGCACAGCAGCCCCTCGACGACAGCCCTAGCCATGTCGTGCCTGTCCGTCGCCGAAGTGATTCCGGCGAACACGCCGGTGGCGTCCGGTCGGTTGGGTGTGCGTTCGCCGTCGAGGTAGGGCAGCAGCACCACCCCGCCCGCGCCTGGGCGGCTGGCGAGAGCCAGTGCGGACAGGCCTTCGTGGTCCACACCGAGCAGGCGGCATCCGAAGTCAAGCACTCGAGCAGCATTCAGCGTGGTTGCCATCGGCAGGAACCGGCCGGTGGCATCGGCAAACCCTGTGACGGTGCCGGAAGCATCGGCTGGCCGGTTGTCGCTGACCATCGCGGCCACGCCGCTGGTTCCTATGGACACCGAGACATCGCCCAGCCCCAATGACAGCCCCAGTGCCGCCGCCATGTTGTCCCCTGTTCCGGGAGCAACAGCCGCCCCACCCGGGGTGCGTGCCATCACCGCGAACGGTGAGGACGCGACCTCCGGGAGCAGCACCCGGTGTCCGAGCGCCAACTCCACGAGATTCTGGTTCCAGGCCTGGGTCCTGAGTGACCAGTAACCCGTCCCGGAGGCGTCCCCCCTGTCGGTGAAGGGGGCGCCGCCGCCGGCCAGATGCCGCGAGACGTAGTCGTGGGGCAGAAGCACCGAAGCCGTGCGCCGCGCATTGTCCGGCTCGTTCTCTGCCATCCACCGCAACTTCGTCGACGTCATGGACGCCACCAGAACGTAGCCCAACTCCTCGACGCACTTCTCCGGTCCACCCATTTCGGCCACGAGTGCCGCAGCCTGGGCTGCGGACCTGGTGTCATTCCACAGCAGGGCATCACGCACCACATCGCCGTGTTCGTCGAGCGCGACCATCCCGTGCTGCTGACCGCCCACCGCGACTGCTTCAGCTCGCGGCAACAAGGGCCCGGCCGCCTCGTCGACGGCTTCCAGCCATGCTCGAGGATCCACCTCGGTGCCATCCGGATGGGAAGCCCGACGTGTTTCCACCACCTCCCCTGTATCGGCGTCCACCAACAACGCCTTGGTGGACTGAGTGGAGGAATCGATCCCAAGCACCAGTGTCATGGCTCAGCCCCGGGCGCCCATGAGGTGTTCCACGGCCAGTTGGTGCAGACGCACGAAGCCGTAGTTGCGCTCGCCCAGTGCGACCGGGTCGAGGGCATCGACGGCGTCATCAGCCATCAGATCGGCGACGGTTTCGCCCGCTGCGAGGGTGGACTCCGCCATGGAGTTGACGCCCGCCTCCTCCAGTGCGGCCTGCACCTCCGTGTCAGCACGGAACGCCAGTGCGCGCTCCTTGAGGAGGAGGTACATGCTCATGTTGGCTGCAGCAGAATCCCAGACGCCGGGCAGGTAGTCCGTGCGGGAGGGCTTGTAGTCGAAGTGCCGGGCTCCGACGTAGGCGCCGGGTCGCGACGGGAAGCCGTTCTCCAGCAGGTCCACGGTGAAGAAGGCGCTGGTGAGATCGCCATGACCAAAGACCAGGTCCTGGTCGTACATCGGGCCGTGCTGGCCGTTGAGATCAATGTGGAAGAGCTTCTCTGCCCACAGCGCCTGGGCGAGCCCGTGCGTGTAATTGAGCGTGGCCATCTGCTCGTGACCGGTCTCCGGGTTGACCCCGACGATGTCCTTGTTCTCGAGGCGCTCAATGAACGCCAGGGCGTGGCCGACGGTGGGCAGGAAAATGTTGCCGCGGGGCTCGTTGGGCTTCGGCTCCAGGCCGATGCGCATGTCGTAGCCCTGGGACTTGATGTAGCCGGCCACTGTGTCGATGCCCTCGGCGTAGCGATCGAAGGAGGCCAGGAGGTCCTTGCTGGAATCGTATTCCGATCCTTCACGCCCACCCCACATCACGAAGGTGTCGGCACCAAGGCGCCCGGCAAGATCCACGTTGCGCAAAACCTTGCGCAGACCGTAGCGACGAACGTCACGATCGTTGGAGGTGAAGGCACCGTCCTTGAAGATGGGCTCGGCGAAGGTGTCGGTGGTCACCATCTCGCAGGTCATGCCGGTTTCCGAGATCGTCGATTCCAGTTCGCTGATGAGCTTCTCGCGCTCACTCTCAGATGCGTCAAAGGGGATGACGTCATTGTCATGGAAGGTGAAGCCCCACGCGCCAAGGTCGGTGAGCTTGCGAATGCTGTCGAAGGGGTTCAGCGCCGGGCGCGAGGCGGCCCCGAACTGGTCACGGGCGGCCCAGCCGACGGTCCAGAGGCCGAAGGAGAACTTGTCCTGGGGTGTGGGAGTAAGCATGGTGAAGTCCTTTCATGGCGCGACGTCGCACCTAGTTAGTATTAAACCTAAACTAATAGCTTTTTGCAAGCAACCGGGAACTATCTCTGCCCGGATCGCATCTTGTTGATGAGGTCGAACGCCACTGCCAGCAGCAGGACGAGACCCTTGATGATGAACTGCCAGGAGGGGTCAACACCCATGATGGACAGCCCCATGTTCAGCACACCCATGATGAGTGCACCCACGATGGCGCCCACGATCCGCCCCACGCCGCCAGTGACGGCCGCTCCGCCGATGAAGCACGCGGCAATGGCGTCGAGTTCATAGTTCTGTCCGGCGGCGGACAGCGCCGCTCCGGCCCGCGACGTGACGATGATTGCCGTCACGCCACAGAGAAGCCCCATGTTCACGAAGAGCCAGAAGTTCACCTTGCGCGTGTTGACCCCTGACAGCTTGGCTGCCGACAGGTTGCCGCCGATGGAGTAGATGTGGCGTCCGAAGACGGTGTTTCCCATCAGCCAGGCGTACGCGACAATGACGACGCCGACGATGATGAGGACAAACGGGAGACCCAGCGCACTCAGTGCCACCCAGTAGGAAATGACGCTCAGCAGGGCCGCGAGCAGCACCAACCGGCCGACGAAGAGGAGCAACGATTCTGCTGCGGCCCCATGGCGGGTGTTCAACCGGCGGTTACGGACCGCAGTGAGGACGAAGGCTGCCACACCCACGGCACCCACGATGAGCGTGAAGGCATCAAGCCTGCCCACGAAGCCAGTGAGCCCCACCAGTCCGGAGTTGGAGATGTCCAGGAATGGTGCCGGGAAACCGGAGCGGGTGTATCCCACCAGGACGAGGGCGACGCCGCGAAAGATCAACATGCCCGCCAGCGTGACGATGAAGGCCGGCACACCGACGAAGGCAACCCAGAATCCCTGCCAGGCACCGATGAGGGCACCCACGAGGAGCGCTACCACGACCACAACACCCGTGCTGAGGCCGTAGTCCGTGAGCAGGATGCCGATGACCCCGCCCACAGCGGCCACGATGGAACCCACCGACAGGTCGATGTGTCCGGCAACGATGACCATCAGCATCCCGACGGCCAGGATGAACACGTAGGCGTTCTGCTGAATGAGGCTCGTGACGTTGTTGGGTTGCAGAATCCTGCCGTCGGTCACGATCTGGAAGAACAGGACGATCAGGATCAGGGCCGCGACGATGCCGTATTGCCTCGCCCCACCTGCCAGTCCTGCGAAGCGCTTGGGTGGGGCGGCCGGAGTGCTCGCGGCCTGGGCCCCCGGGGTGGTCTGTGTCATGGTGTCGACGTCCTTTCCATCGTCATGAGACGCATCAGCGACTCCTGGTTTGCCTCTTCGCGGCTCTTCTGCCCTGTAATGCGCCCTTGACTCAGTGCGTAGATGCGGTCACACAGCCCCAGCAACTCCGGCAGTTCGGAGGAGATGACGATCACTCCCCGACCCTGTGCCGCCAGTTCATTGATGATCGTGTAGATCTCGTACTTCGCCCCGACGTCAATCCCGCGGGTGGGCTCGTCGAGGATGAGGACGTCCGGATCCGAGAACATCCACTTGCTCAGTGCAACCTTCTGCTGGTTCCCGCCGGAGAGTTGACCGACCGGCACATGCACGGAAGGCGTGCGGATGCGCATCTGTTCGCGGTAGTCCTCGGCCACCTTCGTCTCCAGCGATTTATTCAGGACGCTTCGCCGACTGACCTTTCCCAGGGCAGCCGCGGAGATGTTGTGCTGAATCTCGGCGATGAGATTGAGGCCAAATTTCTTGCGGTCCTCGCTCACGTAGGCGATTCCGGCATTGATCGCACGCCCCACGGTGGTGGGGAATATCTCGTTGCCCTTCTTGTAGGCGTGCCCCGAGATGTTGGTGCCGTACTGCCGGCCGAAGATGCTCATGGCAAGCTCGGTCCGCCCCGCCCCCATCAGTCCGGCGATGCCGACGATTTCGCCCGCTGAGACGTTGAGGGATGCTTTGTCCACCACCATCCGGTCTGTATCGGTGGGGTGATGAACGCTCCAGTCCTCGATCCTGAAGAGCTCTTCCCCGATGGCGGGCACCCGTGGCGGGAACCTGTGGTCAAGCGATCGGCCAACCATCCCCCGGATGATCACTTCTTCGGTGACCGGCTCCGGTCCATCCATGGGCATGGTGTGCACGACGGTGCCGTCGCGGATGATGGTGAGGGAGTCGGCGATGGCCATGATCTCGTTGAGCTTGTGGGAGATGATGATCTGCGTCACACCGTCGGCCTTGAGCTTGGACATGAGACCCAGAAGATGGGTCGAGTCCTCGTCGTTCAGGGCAGCAGTCGGCTCGTCAAGGATGAGCAGACGCACATCCTTGGACAGCGCCTTGGCGATCTCTACGAGTTGTTGCTTGCCCACGCCAATGTCGCTCACCCGGGTGGTGACGTCTTCACGCAGGCCCACCCGGGCCAGGAGCTTGGCTGCTCCCGCACGGGTTTTGCGCCAGTCGATGACCCCACGCCGACTCTGTTCGTTACCGAGGAAAATATTCTCGGCAATGGAGAGGTACGGCGAGAGCGCAAGTTCCTGGTGGATGATCACGATGCCCCGCGACTCACTGTCCTTGAGGGTCTTGAACTCCATGCGATCGCCCTCGTACCAGATCTCACCCTCATAGCTCCCCACCGGATACAGACCGGAGAGGATCTTCATGAGGGTGGACTTGCCTGCCCCGTTCTCACCGCAGATCGCATGGATGCGCCCAGGTTGCACGGCCATCGTCACCCCCTCAAGGGCGACGACATTTCCAAACCGTTTGACGATGTTCCGCATCTCGAGAATGGGGGCCGAGGGGGTGCCAGTACTCATGTCCGTGTCACTCATGAGATCTGGAGGTCATAGTCCGAGGTCGGCGGCGGTGTAGAACTCGGAATCCACCAGCTTCTCCTGGACGGTGTCCTTGGTGACCACCTCGGGCTCGATGAGGAACGTCGGTACCACCTTGGAACCGTTGTCGTAGCTCTCGGTGTCGTTGACCTCCACCTCGGCCTCGGTGATGATCTGCTCGATCATGACCGCCACCTGGTCACCCAGTTTGCGCGTGTCCTTCCACACGGTCATGGACTGCTTGTCCGCCAACATGTTCTTGACGTTGGCAAGGTCTGCATCCTGCCCCGTCACCAATGGCCAGTCAGTACCGGGCGCGTAGCCCGCAGCGTCGAGAGCCTGCTCAATACCGAGTGCCAGTGAGTCGTTCGGCGAGAGGACAATGTTGACCTTCTTGCCGCCGCCATAGAACGAGTTGAGACGGTTGTCCATTTCGGACTGGGCCGTGTCGGACTTCCATGCGGGGATACCGATGGTGGTCCACTGGTCCTCGCTGGAGGGTGCCTTGCCGGAGGGAACGGTGAACTCGCCGCTCTCAATCAGCGGGGATACCTTTTCCCACGCACCGGCAAAGAAGAATTTGGCGTTGTTGTCATCCGGCGAACCGGCGAAGGGCTCCAGATTGGTGGTGCCGTCCGCACCCTTGAAGGCGTCCTTGTTGTCAAGAATGAACTGGCCCTGCAGTTGCCCCACCTTGAAGTTGTCAAAGGTTGCGTAGTAATCGACGTTCTCGGAGCCGTTGATGAGACGGTCGTACGCAATCACTTTCACCCCAGCTGTCTTGGCCTGATCGAGCACCGGTCCAAGAGCCGTTCCATCAATGGAGGCGATGACCACCACCTTCGCGCCGTCATTGATCATGTTCTGCAATTGGTTGTTCTGCTGGTCCTGCTTGTTGTCTGCGTACTGCAGGCTCGTGCGATATCCCTTGTCCTTGAGCAGGCCTTCGATGTGGGCGCCATCGCGATTCCAGCGCTCCAGGCTCTTGGTGGGCATCGCAATACCAATGAGGACGTCGGTTGCTCCCGCATCCGTGGATGCGGCGCCCTCAGAGTTGGCGGCTGGGGTGCCTGTGCTGCGCTCGTCGCTGCAGGCTGCAAGTGCACCCACTGCTGCCACACCGACCGATGAAAGGAGGAGATGCCTACGTGAAATGGCCATGGAAATGTCCCTTCTGGAGACAACACCTCTGTTCTCTCCCCGAATGCTGGACCATCGGTGATCCATCATGTTTTGTTTTGAAACAATATGGTGAGGCGATATCCTTGTCAAGGCGCTCCCATCGCATCGTAGCGGTGGAGCTCCAATCACTTTGATAATCGAGAGGATGAACCAGATGTTGAACCCTGTGAGGCACCCCGTGTCCGGCGTGGGGAGCACACCGTCGTCAGTGCGGATCTCCAACCTCGCCCTCATCCTCAAATCCGTACTCGACGCGAACCTCCCGGTCTCACGCGCCGACGTCGCAGCCGAACTGGGACTCACGCGCTCCACAGTGTCGCGTCTCGTTGACGAACTGATTGCTGGCCGATTCCTCGTCGAGGGCACCCCCGTCTCCGGCATGAGGGGGCGCCCCGGCGTTCCCCTTACGGCGGCCCCCAACGCATTGATGTCGCTAGGCCTTGAGGTCAACGCCGACCGCATGGCCGCCATGGTCGTGGACCTCACGGGTGCCGTGGTCAGATCCACCACCATGGAGATGGATGTCATCGCGACGGGCCCTGTCGAGGCGCTCGGGTTGCTCGCAGAAAAGGCCGTCGCCCTACTGGATGATCTCCCCAACGACTCGAACATCGTGGGCGCTCATCTCGCGCTTCCTGCCCTCATCGACCGCACGGGGACCACCATCGTGCGCGCGCCCAACCTGGGATGGGACGGTGTTGTGCCTGCCGAACTTCTTGGGCCGCTGCTGAACGGTCGCGAGTGGGGGTTCCGGGCATCCAATGACGTGGACTGCTCCGCGCTCACCCTCTTGCGGGGATCCTCCTCAGAGGTGAAGGAGCGTGGCTCCTTCATATACGTCACGGGCGAGGTGGGGATCGGCTCCTCGGTGTTCATCGACGGGCGGCAACTCACGGGCAGGCATGGTTGGGCCAGTGAACTCGGTCACGTCTGCGTCGTTTCCGAGGGCGGGCGCACCTGCGGCTGCGGCGCCACCGGGTGCTTGGAAACGGTGGTCGGCCGTCATGGCCTGTTGGAGGCGACCGATGCCTCATCCATCGTCGACCTTGTGACCATGTTGCACGACGGGAATGAAAGCGCCACCCAAACGCTTTCCGCCGCGGCACGCGCTCTGGGGCGGGGCCTGGGGGCCGCACTCAACCTGCTTGACCTCGAGCAGGTGATGCTCGGGGGGCATCTGGGGACACTGGCACCGTGGCTCCTCCCAGACCTGGAGGCTGAACTCGCCACTCGCGTGTTGTGGTCTCCGCACGAGCACATTCATATCGCCACCGTGGATCAGGACCCGACGCGCACTGCCCTGGGGGCCGCGCTTGAAGCCATGGATCCAGTGATCGCAAATCCTGCGGGATGGGTGGACAGGAATCGCTGACCCTTGGGAGCGAAACACTTGCGGCACGTGGGAATCGTGAGGCTCAGCGCCCGCCGTCTGCATCGTTGCCTCAGCCACCCACCGGCGGGCCGAGGGACAGAGCAACGCTGAACAGTGCCCCCACCAACACCAGCGCAAGCAGCCCGCCAGCCAACGGGTGACGCACCACCCAGGAAGCCAACGTCTCGATGATGCCGCGGGGCTCTGTTGAGCGCAGCCGCCACGAGTCCCCGAGGATGTCGTGCCGCTCCACCCAGCGATCGAACACGAGCGTGGCGAATGGAGGGATTGCGCAGGCCAGCGCCACCAGTCCCCGACGAGGCGACCAACGCTGATCGATCCAGACGAGCACAGTGGTGACGCCGTACGCGATGAAAACCGCGCCGTGCAGTGTGCCGAAGATACGCACCCCCACGTCGGTGGTGTGGGTGACGTACTTGAGGAACATGCCGATCAGCAACAGGGTCCAGGTGATTGCCTCGGCAATCGAGACGCTCCAAAACAGCCTGGACGGGCCCACGCGTGTGTGCGAACGGGATGGGGAGATGGTCTCAGCAGCAAAGAAGGGCATTCGGCGAGGATACGCGATCGCGACTCCCCGTCGCCA
>CBDTVQ010000008.1:0-18446 GCA_965364045.1 uncultured Tessaracoccus sp.
GAGCCGTAGATTCCTTTGAGCTGGGCCAGGGTCATGCCGACCTGTGCGCCATCAACGGTCCTGATGCCGCCCTTCCAGACGCTCACATCCGAGACCGAAGGGCCGCCGCCGAGGTTCCTGACGTCAATCCCTCGATTCCGCAGGGATTGGCTCTCGCCGTACCCCTGGCACTCATCAGGGTAGATGAAGTAGCCCAGGGTTCTCAGGCTCTCCATCGGGGCACCCACCTGCAGTGGACCGAGCCCGGTAAAGCTGAGCCGTGACTGGTCAATGATCCACGGCGGCACCGTCGACACGGGCGCAATACTCGAGGAGGAGAACAGCACCAGGTTGTTGAACACCCAGGCTTTCTCATTGGAGTACCTCACCCCCGAGCCCGATCCCGTTGCCTTGACCACGCTCGTCCAGAGATAGCTGCGGCAGCCACCGGCGCCCGTGGCAGGTGTGTCGCATTCGGTCCTCCACTGGCGACCCGCGCTGGTCCAGGCCGGAATGGTCCTGCCCAGGTTGTTGTTGGCCCAGGAAGCGCGCGGAGATGGCAGGTACGACAAGTTGTTGAAAGTCCACCCCGTCCTTTGCACATAGCGGCCATTGGCATAGGTCACCGTCGTGGCCCAGATGTTGGTGCGGCACCGCACCACGTTGCTGGAGTACTTCTCACACGTTGTGTTCCACAATCGGCCGTTCAGGATTTGCCCGCCGGGCGTGGTGTAGACCGACGGAGTGGAGTCGCCATGAGCGATCAGAACACCAGAAGCCATCGCGACGATGACAGCGGCGGAGGCTGCGAACAGCCTGCGGAAAACCTTCATCAATCCTCCCCTACGAGTGTTTTCAATCACAGTAAGCCTCTTCGAAAATATTCTCTATGGATACGCCAAACGGATGACACTGCACCGACCCGGGCCGTCTCCACGGCAGTGGGCCATCCCCAATCCATGATCATTTCGTGGAGCCGAACGCCCTCGGCGGAGCGGGCTATGGTGAAGGGGTTGAGCGTCGCACCCCGAAGGAGTGGAAGTGAACGCAGAAGTTTCACAGTCCCCAGGAATTGAAGTCACTGGTCGAGTTCCGCAGCACGCCGGCCTCCTGAAGTGGGTTGAGGAGGTGTCAGCCCTCACCACACCCATGGCCATTCACTACTGCGACGGCTCAAAGGCGGAGCAGGATCTGATCGCGCAGCAACTGGTGGATGCCGGCACCGTCGTCCGGCTCAACGATGAGGCGAAACCCAATTCGTTCTACGCCCGCACTGACCCCGACGACGTCGCCCGCGTCGAGGACTCCACCTTCATCTGTTCGGTCAACGAGGACGATTGCGGCCCCACCAACAACTGGATGGCGCCGGAGAAGATGAAGAGCACCCTGACGAAGCTGTATGACGGCTGCATGCGTGGACGCATCATGTACGTCATCCCGTTCTGCATGGGCCACGTGGATGCGCCAGAGCCAAAGTTCGGCGTCGAGATCACGGATTCGGCGTACGTCGTGCTGTCCATGGCAATCATGACCCGCATCGGCGAGGAGGTGCTGGCCGCCATGGAGGCCACCAACGCGTTTTTCGTCCCGGCCCTCCACTCGGTGGGCATGCCGCTGGAGGATCCGGCCGACGATATTCCGTGGCCGTGCAATGACGTGAAATACATCGTGCACTTCCCGGAGGAGAGGATGATCTGGTCGTTCGGTTCCGGCTATGGCGGCAACTCGTTGCTGGGCAAGAAGTGCTACTCCCTGCGGATTGCCTCCGTGATGGGCAGGGACGAGGGCTGGCTGGCAGAGCACATGGTCATCATGAAGATCACGTCCCCGGAGGGTAAGTCGTACCACGTCTGTGCGGCCTTCCCGTCGGCGTGTGGCAAGACCAACCTGGCGATGCTGGAGCCCACCATCGAGGGCTGGTCCGTGGAGACGCTCGGCGATGACATCGCCTGGCTGCGCTTCGGACCGGATGGACGCCTGTACGCCGTCAACCCTGAAACGGGGTTGTTCGGCGTCGCTCCCGGCACGGGCGAGGACACGAACCCGAACGCCGTCAAGGCGATCGACAAGGGCAACTCCATCTTCACCAACGTGGCACTGACGGGCGACAACGATGTCTGGTGGGAGGGGATGTCCAAGCGCGCGCCGTCGGATCTCACGGACTGGAAGGGACGCCGCTGGACTGTCGATGGCGGACCCGAGGGTGGCCGACCGGGCGAGAAGGCTGCCCACCCCAACAGCCGTTTCTGCACACCCATTGAGCAATTGCCCAACCTCAGCGCCGACTATCACGATCCGGTGGGCGTTCCTATCGACGCCATCATCTTCGGTGGCCGCCGCCAGAACACCATCCCCTTGGTGGCACAGTCACGCACCTGGGCGCATGGCGTGTTTATGGGGGCCACATGCTCCTCAGAGACGACGGCCGCGGCGAAGGGTGCCGTTGGGGTGCTGCGTCGCGACCCCATGGCCATGCTGCCGTTTATCGGCTACCACGTGGGCGACTATCTCCAGCACTGGATTGACATCGGCAAGTCCACGTCGCACGACAAGCTGCCGAAGATCTTCTACGTCAACTGGTTCCGTCGGGACGCGGACGGCCGCTTCTTGTGGCCGGGGTTCGGTGAGAACTCCCGTGTACTGAAGTGGATCGTGGAACGCATCGAGGGCAGTGTGGACGCCATCGACACTCCCGCCGGCATGCTCCCCCTCCGGGATGAGCTGGATCTGACGGGGCTCACCATCGATGACAAGGATCTGGACGACGTCATCGGCTTCTCAGGTCCCGAGTGGATCGACGAACTCCCCCGCATCCGACGGTGGCTCCGGTCACTGGGCAGCAAGGTTCCCCGTGAGGTGCACGACGAACTCTGGCAGATAGCCATGTCCATGGCTGAGCGCCCCTGATCCGAGGCAGACGCCCGCCAAAGACCGGAACGCCAACCCCAATACGGAACGCCTGGGATACATCCTTGGCGAGATCCACTTGGATTGGCGTTCCGCGGTTCTGGCGTGGTGATTCGCAAGTTCAGCACCGGCAGAGAAGTTTTCCACAGCTTCGACGTCGTGGCCTGCACCTCAGTCCTTGGTGCTGTGCAATCAATGCATGCAGGACTATCACTCCCCGCCGCTCACGCATCAGCAACTGGTGTCCATCGGAATGACCCCGAATGACATCCGCGCCCAGCTGACGTCGGGGGACCTTCGCCGGATTCGGCGCGGGGCCTACCATGACGGCCCTGAGCACCAGACACGCGTTGCCCGCCACGTCGAACTGATTCACGCATGTCTACCGGGCACGCACCCGACCAGTGTCGTGAGCCACGCGTCGGCGGCCGTGCTCCATGGACTTCCCGTTCCCAACGGCCACCTGGGCAAGGTGTGGATGACGCGCAGGTCTCCTGGACACGGCGACGGCGGCTCTGTTCTCGTCGTACGAGCATCTCCCCTCAACGACTCGGAGGTGACCATACGCGATGGAATCACCGTCACCACGCTCGCCCGCACGGCTGCTGACATGGCACGAACAGCACCTCACGGATGGGGAGTCATAGTGTGCGACGCTGCCATGGCGATGGGTCTTTCCCGCCAGGAACTGGCCAACGCGCTGGAGAATCATTCACGGCTGCGTGGAATCGTCCGTGCACGAACCATCGTCGAATTCGCCGATCCGAGAAGTGAATCTCCCGCCGAGTCCATGAGCCGAGCCAACATGGCTCACGCAGGCGTGGCTGCACCCGAACTGCAGTTCGAGATCCATGACAGCAACGGGGAATTCATCGCGAGGACTGACTTCGCGTGGCCTGACCTCCTCCTTGTGGGCGAGGTCGACGGCCTCGTAAAGTACAACGATCTGCTCACACCCGAACAGACGGCGGGCTCCGTGCTCATGGCAGAGAAGCGCCGCGAGGAACTCATCAGACAGCAGGGGTTCTGGGTGGTCCGTTGGGATTGGGGCATCGCCTCGGATCACCGGCGCCTGGGCCAGCTTCTCCGTCGCGCCATGGCCACCCAAGCTCGAAACACGTCACCCAAATAACGGAACGCCAACCCAAAGTTCTGATGCCTGGGACACATCCTTGGCGTTCAGATTTCGGATTGGCGTTGCGGAATTTGGGGTGGGTCGGGGTCAGCCCTGTTGGTAGGTGATGGCCAGGCGCTCGCGGGTCCGGTAGCGCCCGTGATGCACGTCGCCGGTGGATTCAGCGGTGAAGAGCCGGGCGGCCTCCGGGGAGTTCTGGATGCGCTGCAGTGTCTCGTTCAATCTGTGGATCTGTCCCTGCATTCCATCAATCTGCGCCTCTAGTAGGATGATCCTGCGGATCCCCTCCAGGTTGATCCCCTCGTCCTGACTCAGGCGCTGGACGTGCCGGAGCTTGGCCACATCCCGCAACGAGTAGCGACGGCCCCTCCCACGCGCCCGCTGGGGGACCACGAGACCGAGCCGGTCATAGCCACGCAGAGTTTGCGGATGCATGTCCGCCAACTGCGAGGCCACCGAGACGGGGAAGACCGGCGCATCGTAGTCAAACTGCTGGGGGAGGTTGGGGGTGGGCATGTCAGCTCCCGAAGAGCGCGGTGCGCGGGTTGGACTGGCCCGACTTCTCTGAATACTCAAGCAATGCGCTGCGTGCGGCATCACTCAGGTGTTCCGGCACCTCGATCCTGAGGGTGACCAACAGGTCACCGACGGTGCCATCGGACTTGCGTGCCCCCTTGCCCCTCAGACGCATCGTGCGTCCGTTGGGTGTATTGGCGGGCACACGCAGCTTGACCGATGGGCCGGAGATGGTGGGGACAGAAATCTCGGCGCCCAGAGTAGCCTCGGCGAACGTCACGGGAACCTCAAGAGTGAGATTGTTCTTGCTTCGCCCGAAGAGCTTGTGCGCCTTGACATTCACTGTGACGTAGAGATCGCCCGGCGCACCGCCATTCTCGCCTGCGGCACCTTTGGCCTTCACGCGGATGCGCTGGCCGTCGTTGACACCGGCAGGAATGCGTACGTTCATGGTGTTGGAGGATCGTGCTCGCCCAGAACCCTGGCAGTCAGGGCACGGATCCTCCACCAGCAGCCCACGACCCAGACAGTCGCGGCAGGGCTCGCTCATGGAGAAGACACCACCGGCGGTGGAACTCTGCATGCCCGAGCCCTCGCATGTGGAACACACCTTGGGCAACGTGCCTGCCTTGGCGCCCGTGCCTCGGCACGAGGAGCAGGGCTGGTCCGAAATGGTGCGCATGGAGACGGTGTCACCGGAGACGGCCTGCTCGAAAGTGATGGTCACCTCGCCCTCGATGTCCGCGCCCCGGCGGGGCCCTCTCGTGGTCGTGCGACGGGTGGTTCCGGAGTTACTGAACAGGTTGCCGAAGATGTCACCGAAACCGGCGCCGGCCGTTCCTGCCCCGCCTGCATTCCGGAAAAGATCCTCGAAGCCACCGGGCGCTCCGGAGGCGCCACCGCCGGGAGCACCGAAACGGACACCGCTGCCAAACAGGCTGCGGGCCTCGTCGTATTCCTTGCGCTTGTCCGCGTTGCTGAGAACCGAATTGGCCTCGGAGGCTTCCTTGAAGCGTGCCTCGGAAGCCTTGTTGCCCGGATTCTGGTCCGGATGATTCTCCCGTGCTATCTGGCGAAATGCCTTGCGGATTTCGTCTGATCCCGCCTTCTTCGAGACGCCGAGAATCTTGTAGTAGTCCTTTTCCAGCCAGTCCTTCGTACTCACCCGGTGCCTCCTTCTCGTGGTGCGGGATCTTGTGTCGTGTTGTGTACCCCAGTGAACCGGATGGCCGCCCCGCATCTCTGATGGCGGGGCGGCGCTCCGATTCAGTGTGTCAGGCCTTGGGATTCGCGACGCCGACGCGCGCCGGACGGATGACGCGATCGCCGAGCGCATAGCCCTGCTGCATGACCTGGGAGATCGTGGTGACCTCCACCTCGGTTCCCTCCAGGGGAATCTCCATCAGGGCGTCGTGACGGTTCGGATCGAACACGTCACCCACCTCCCCGAATGCGGTCAAACCGTGCTTGTTGGCTACCTTTTCCAGCTCGTCGGCCACCATCTTGAATCCGGCACCAAGATCATCGTGCGTCCGGGCCAGTGCCACCGTGTCCAGGACGGGCATCAGGTCCGTGACCACGGACTCAATGCCTGCCTGCCGGGACAGCGCACGATCCCGGTCCACACGCCTCTTGTAATTGACGTATTCAGCCTGCAGCCTCTGCAGATCTGCCGTGCGCTCAGCGGCCAGCGCCGCCCAGTCCGTGGAGGACTCGGCGAACGCCTCGTCCACTGCATCGCCGACGGAGCCCACCTCGGCTCCCGCCTCGGGTGTGTCCTCGTGCGGGGGCCGCCGTGTTTGGCCGCCCTCGCCGTCGGTGTTGTCGTCGAATTCACTCACTTGTCGTCGTCCTTGTCCTCGTCCACAATCTCTGCGTCGACGACGTCATCAGCCTGTTCGTCGGCCCCACCCTCGGTGCCTGCTTCCCCGGCGTCGGGCTGCTCAGCCGACTGCTGGGCGGCCTGGGCGGCAGCGTAGATGGACTGGCCCATGGCCGCAGCCTTGGTGTTGAGGTCATCGACAGCCGGCTTGACGGCGTCGTCGTCCTCACCCTTCAGCGCTTCCTTGAGGGCGTCGAGGGCCTCAACCACCGGCGCCTTGACGTCGTCCGAGATCTGTTCGGCGTTGTCCTCCAGAAGCTTCTCGGTGCGGAAGACCAGTGCGTCGGCCTCGTTGCGCATCTCGACGGTTTCGCGACGCTTGCGGTCTTCCTCAGCGTGGCTCTCCGCGTCCTTGACCATGCGCTCGATGTCTTCCTTGCCCAGGGCGGAGCCACCGGTGACAGTCATTGACTGCTCCTTGCTGGTGGCGAGGTCCTTGGCGCCGACGTGCACGATGCCGTTGGCGTCGATGTCGAAGGTGACCTCGATCTGGGGAACCGAACGGGGCGCAGGAAGCAGACCCGTGAGCTCGAAGTTGCCGAGCGACTTGTTGTCACGGGCGAAGTCACGCTCACCCTGGTACACCTGGATCATCACGGCGGGCTGGTTGTCCTCGGCCGTGGTGAAGACCTCGGAGCGCTTCGTGGGAATGGTGGTGTTGCGCTCGATGATCTTGGTCATCACGCCACCCTTGGTCTCGATGCCGAGGCTCAGCGGGGTGACGTCGAGCAGCAGCACGTCCTTCACCTCGCCCTTCAGCACGCCGGCCTGGAGCGATGCTCCGAGCGCGACAACCTCATCCGGGTTGACGCCCTTGTTGGGCTCCTTGCCGCCGGTCAGTTCCTTCACGAGGTCCACGACGGCGGGCATGCGGGTGGAGCCACCGACGAGCAGGATCTGGTCGATCTTGTCCACGGAGGTTCCGGCATCGGAGATGACGGACTTGAACGGAGCGCGGCAGCGATCAAGCAGGTCCTGGGTCATGCGCTGGAACTCGGCGCGTGTGATCTTCTCGTCGAGGTGCAGCGGGCCCTCCGCGGAGGCGGTGATGTAGGGCAGGTTGATCGAGGACTCGGACGTGGCCGACAGTTCGATCTTGGCGCGCTCGGCAGCTTCCTGCAGGCGCTGGCGGGCCATCTTGTCCTTGGACAGGTCCACGCCATGCTTGTTCTTGAACTGCTTGACCAGCCAGTCAACGACAACGGAGTCCCAGTCATCGCCACCGAGGCGGCTGTCGCCCTTGCTGGCCTTGACCTCGAACACGCCGTCGGCGATGTCGAGCAGCGAGACGTCGAACGTGCCGCCGCCGAGGTCGAAGACCAGAATGGTCTGCTCCTGATCGGCCTTGTCCAAGCCGTAGGCCAGGGCAGCTGCCGTGGGCTCGTTGATGATGCGGTCCACCACGAGACCGGCGATCTCGCCGGCTTCCTTCGTGGCCTGACGCTCGGCATCACCGAAGTACGCGGGAACCGTGATGACGGCGTTGGTGACGGACTCACCGAGGTACGCCTCGGCGTCGCGCTTCAGCTTCTGGAGCACGAAGGCAGAGATCTGCTGGGGACCGTAATCCTTTTTGTCGAGATTGATCTTCCAGTCAGTGCCCATATGGCGCTTGACGGAGCGAATCGTGCGGTCAACGTTGGTGACGGCCTGCCGCTTGGCAACCTCACCCACCAGCACTTCGCCGGACTGCGAGAACGCAACCACCGACGGGGTGGTGCGAGCGCCTTCTGCGTTGGGAATGACGGTGGGTTCTCCACCTTCAAGGACTGCTACCACCGAGTTGGTGGTGCCAAGATCGATGCCTACTGCGCGGGCCATGTGTTTCTCCTCCAAGTTGTGGTGCGCATCATGTCTGTTGCGTGAACAGTGCGCGTTCAATGTCAGTGTTCCCTTGAGCGGGGTTGACTCAAGTTAACCACAACAGGCCCAAAGCAGCAAGTGGGTTGAGTCCCATCGGCTCAACTCAGGGTGAAGTCAGGGTCAGGGCGTGAAAGCAGCAGGACATCACGTGAAATATGCTGGGGTGACGCCTCAGTGGCGTCGCGAGGTCGCGAGCTTGACGTCGTGCCCGGCCCACCACAGGAACCCCTTGATGATCAGAGTGCCGTTGGAGCCGTTGCCCTTGGCTTCGCGGTCGACATCATTGCCGGCCATGATGGCGATCGAGTTGTCCACCACACGTACGCCCTCGGGGATGTAGATGTGGTTCCCGGCCATGATCGCGTGCAACTCAAGCGTGACGACGACCCCGGGGCCCATGGCGGAGGTGAGGTCGATCTTGTCACCGCCCCACCAGGCAAAATTGCGGTAGAGCCTCGTGCCGGGCTCGACCGTGACGTCCCGGCCTGACATGACCGTCACGGTCGTGCGCTCGGGCTGTCCCGTGACAGGTAGTGGGTGGGGACGCCGTGCAGCAGTATGCGCGCCGTCCACCGCCATCAACTGGCGGCCCTCCGGTAGATCATCGACGATGTCGTTGAACTGATCCAAGAATCTCGCGCGAAGCACCAGATCCTGCCGCTCCCCCAACTCCTCGATGCTCAGTCGACCATCGGCATGTGCCTGCTGCAGCACAGCCAGGACTGCATCGCGATCAGCGTCGCCGGCTCGGAGATGCTTGCGGGGATCCTCGTCTGACATGCCACAAGACTACTGTCGGCGGGCCCCACCAGACTCCCCGCGGTGCCTCAGTCGCGCCACCAGTCATCAAGAACGGTGACCGGCGTTGTGCGCTTGTGGCGGGTCCGCAGGTACTTGGTCTCGATCTTCTCGGCCACACCATCTGAGACCACCCGACCCTCCAGGTAGTCGTCGATCTCGTCATATGTGATACCCAGCTCATCCTCGTCGGTGCGCCCGGGGCTGCCATCCAGGAGATCTGCCGTGGGTGCTTTGCCCCACAAGCGCTCCGACGCTCCCAGGTACTGAAGAGTCTGCCTGTTCTGGCGCTTGTTCAGACCGAACAGCGGAAGGATGTCCGCACCGCCGTCGCCGAATTTGGTGAAGAATCCGGTCACTGACTCGGAACCATGGTCAGTGCCGATCACCAGGAGATTGCGCTCCCCCGCCAGCGCATACTGCGCCACCATGCGCATGCGTGCCTTGACATTTCCCTTGTTGAAATCCGAGATTTCCCGGCCGACGGCGGTCTCGAAGCCCTCCTCCAATCCGTCCACCCCGCCCGCAATGTTGAGCGTCAGAGGCGTACGGGCCGCAACGAACTCCATGGCCGCTCGCGCGTCATCGGCATCAACCTGGGTGCCGTACGGCAGACGGACTGCGACGAAGTCCGCGTCCACACCATCGTCGCGGAGCCGGTCCACCGCAAGCTGCGCAATCCGGCCCGCCAGCGTGGAGTCAAGGCCCCCCGAGATCCCGAGCACAAAACCCTGCGTATGGGTGCTGAGCACGTACTCAACAAGGAACGACACCCGACGCTCCACCTCGCGTGCGGGATCGATGGTGGGGCGCACACCCATCTCCGCAATGATCCTGGCCTGCATCTCTCGCATGCCCGCAGTCTAGGCGAGACGTGACCAGGGCGAGCTCACAGCGGCTCGGGGACACTCGACTGACAAACGGAATGCGGAGCGTGGGGGGACCCTGCGCTACTGTCTTCCGCTATGACCGGATTCAAGAACTTCATCATGCGCGGCAACCTGATCGAACTCGCCGTCGCCTTCATCATGGCCACCGCCTTCGGTGCTGTTGTGACCGCCACAGTGGCTTTGCTCATGGACGTCATCGGCAAGCTGGGCGGCCAGCCAGACTTCTCCAACTGGGCTCCGGGCGGCATCTCCGTGGGTGCCTGGATCACCGCACTCATCTCGTTCCTGATCCTGGCCGCGGTGGTGTACTACGCGATCGTGCTCCCCTACACAAAGGCCAAGGACAAGTACTTCCCCGAGGAGGACGCCGGCACACCTGCCGACGTGGCCGTGCTCGAGGAGATCCGCGACCTGCTGAAGGCGCAGAACCGCATCTGACCCACTTCTGACAAGCGCCCGGGAAGTCCCGACAGACTACCTGTGCATCATTTTGAGGCCGCGCCGGCTGGCGCGGCCTCAATAATTTCCTTGACCGCTTCCGCGTCGTTTCCCAGCTCGACGACGTACCGGGGCAACGCTTCGATGCCGTCGAACACCGCCGGGCGCGGCACATCGATCCCCAGGGCCTCTGTGATCGTCTCACCGAACTTCACCGGCAGCGCCGTTTCCAGGGCAACGACGGTGCCACAAACCTGCATGCTGCGTGCCACCTGCACAGCGTCGGCGGTATGGGGGTCGATGAGGACGCCATCCTCCTCGTAGGTGCGGCGGATCTGGTGCAACCGGTCCGCATGGGTCGAGGCACCCGTGACAAACCCATGGGTTGCGAGCTGGTCGCGGAACGAGCGCAGCTCGGACAGGTCAAAGCTCCCCTCCTCGCGCAGCCGGACACCGAACAGTTCGGCGACCCGGTCACCGTCCCGTTCCACCAGATCGGCGACGAAGCGCTCGAAGTTGGACGCCTTGGAGATGTCCATTGAAGGCGACGAAGTTGCGTGCGTCTCGGCGCTCTCGCGGATTCGATAGACCCCGGTGGTGAAGAACTCATCCAACACATTGTTCTCGTTTGTCGCGAGAATCAGCCGGTGGATGGGCAGGCCCATCGACTTGGCCACGTGGCCGGCCGCGATGTTGCCGAAGTTGCCTGAGGGCACGGCGAAACTCACGGGCCTGCCATCGTTGGAGATCTGCAACCACGCGGCGAAGTAGTAGACAACCTGTGCCATCAGACGTGCCCAGTTGATCGAGTTGACGGCCCCGATGCGGTGTCGTCTCTTGAAGTCCGCGTCCGCGTTGATCTCCTTGACAATGTCCTGGCAGTCATCGAAGACCCCCGCGACAGCGATGTTGGTGATGGAGGGATCATCGATGGAGAACATCTGGGCCTGCTGGAACGGGGTCATACGGCCCTGCGGCGACAGCATGAAAACGCTCACCCGCGGCTTGCCCATCAACGCGTATTCGGCGGCGGAGCCCGTGTCTCCGCTGGTGGCCCCCAGAATGGTGATGCTGGTGTCCCGGCGCTCCAGTTCATACTCGAACAACTCCCCCAGCAGTTGCATCGCCATGTCCTTGAAGGCAGCGCTGGGTCCGTTGGAGAGATGGAGCAACCACAGCCCGTCCGAGAGCTGACTCACCGGCGCAACGGCCGGGTCGAGGAACTTGGCCGGGGCGTAGGCCCGCTCGCAGATCGCACGAAGATCGGCCTGCGGGATGTCGTCGATGAAGAGCGACGTGACCTCGTGTGCGAGCGCGGCGTAGCCATCCGTTCGCAGCACATGGCGCCAACGTTCCAGGGTCTCGGCGTTCACCTCCGGATAGCTTTCCGGCAGGTACAAACCCCCATCGGGCGCGAGCCCCTCGAGGAGAATGTCGCAGAACGGCCTGCCGGGGGCACCGGAGGAGTCACGGGTGGAGACGTATCGCACGCCCCGAAGCCTACCCAACGCAGTTCCGTGAGCGCTGGTGAAGCTCACCCGAGGATGTCGCGGCGCCGGAACCAGAAGCCTGCCAGGACAATGAGGAGGGAGACACCCACCACCGAGTATCCGAGCGCCCAATCGAAGTGGATCACTTGATCCACCCTGGTGTCGTAGTCATTGCCCACATATTCGAAGAGGGTGACTTCCCCTTCCATCATTGTCCGCAGGATATTGGCTGGCAGGACGGTTTGCAGCCAGGACACCTGGCTGATGGCAGCCCCCACCACCCAGGAACCCACTCCCACCACCGCGAACAGGACCATGGTCAGGACCGCAGAGCCCAAACCCATGGCGAGTGCGCCGCTCATGAACGCCAGGAGGAGCGTCAGCACCACGATGCGGCCAACCAGGAGCGGCAGGGTGATGTCGGCGGACATGTTCTCGGCTCCCCTCAATGACAGGAATGTGATGGAGGACAGTGCCAACGCAGTCATCAGGAAAGTGAAAGCCACGACAAGCCCTGCCAGACCCCCCGCCACGAGTTTCGCAAACATCAGGGGGAGGCGACGCGGGGTGAACAACAGCTGTGTGCCAATGCTGCCGGAGGTGAACTCGGCACCCACGAGCGAGGCGACCATCGCGGCCACAGCCACGAGCAACAACGGCAAACCGAGGTAGAGGACACTCTCCACATACTCACCGAATCCCGCAGGCTCGCTCATGTAATCCGAGAGGATGGGCATGTATTCGGCGCACGTCGAATCGTCGACGGTGTCACAGTATTCCTGTTGCGCAGCTGCGTCGATCCGAACGGTCTCTTCAATATCGGCGATGGCCTGGGCAGACATTGGCTGTATGGTCTCGGCGCTCATCATGACGCTGAACGCGGCGAGCGCGGCCATGCACACCATCAACGCCACCAGCAATCGCCTGCTGGCGAGCCGCAGAAGTTCGGCCTTGAACAACGAAGTCATGACGCCTCCGGCCGAGAAGCACCCTGCGTTGCGCCCAGATGCTCTGCAGCCGTGACATCCAGGAACACGGACTCCAACGTCGAACCCTCCAGCCCCAGATACCGGGGCCACAGATCGACACGGCCCAGGACACGGGCCACTTCATCCGGCGCTGCTGGCGTGCCTGTGGCGAAGGTGACATGAAGTCTGGACCCGATCAGTTCCACCAGGTACCCCGCCTGGCGCAGTGCCTCATGGGCCAGGCTGTGATCGTTGACCTCCAGCACCACCCGCGAGCGATCTCCCGACAGCAGAGTTTCCAGGTCTCCTTCCAAGAGAACTCGACCCCGGCCGATGATGGAGACAGAGTCCGCAACCTGCTCCACCTCTGACAGCAGATGGCTGGAGATCAGTACGGTGCGGCCAGCTTGGGCAAGGGCACGGATCGTCGTGCGAATCTCCTGGATCCCCGCAGGATCCAGCCCATTGGTCGGTTCGTCGAAAATCAACAACTGCGGTTCCTTCAGAAGGGTGGCTGCGATGGCCAACCGCTGTTTCATCCCGAGCGAACACTGTCGAAACCTTGTGTCCGAACGCCCGCCGAGGCCCACTTCCAGCAGCACTTCAGTGACTCGACGACGGTCCACACCGATGGACAGGGCAAGGATTTCGAGGTTGCGGCGCACCGTCATGGATGGGTGGAACCTAGGTGATTCCACGATGGCACCCACCTGGTGGATCACCTCGCCCAATCGCTCAGGTACGGCCGCTCCGTACAGCTCCATCGTCCCGCTGTCCGCCCGGATGAGACCCAACAACATGCGCAGCGTGGTGGTCTTGCCGGATCCGTTCGGCCCCAGCAGTGCGTGGACGCCACCGATGGGTACGTTGAGATCCATGTTTGCGACGGCGATCGTGCGGCCGTAGCGCTTCGCCAGCCCCGCCGTACGAACGGCCCATGCCGTCGGCGTCTCGACCCATTGGTCAGTCATCATGGCAAGCAGGCTAGAGCCCCGGGGTTGGGCGCGCGTCGCACCACAGCCTCCGATCCCCTCAGACCACGGTCTTCGGCGCGCTCAGAAAGACGACATCGTGACGACGCAGCCAACGCCAGAGTGCCCAGACCGGCAGCACGAGGACCCCCATTGCCCAGTAGGGAGCCAGGACATCTTGCAGCGGCGCCAACAGTGCACATAGAGCCGTCACAAAGAGGAAGACGCGCTGCATGCGCACGGTGGGGCGGGCCAGGGCAACGAACGGGATCACCCACGTCAAGTACCACGGCTGCAGGGCTGGCCCCAGAACCGCGAAGGCCAGGAGCACTCCACACACCAGAAGCCAGGGTTGTCCCACCGAGTCTGGCGGCCGGGGGCCCACCTGTAACACCAGTCGCACGATGCCGGCAATGATCAGCAGAGCGGAGAAGAGGGTGAGGCTGGATATGATCCGCCCGTCGGAGAGGAGTTCGTGGAACCGGGCGAACGACGCGACCCACGAGATGGGCGCGTTGCTCGTGGCCTGCAGCGGACTGCCCGCTGTGGGGTTGCGCCAACCCAGCCCGAGGCCCGTGACCCACGAGAGGAGCCCGAACATTCCCACGGCGGCCGCACCTCCCGCCGCTGCTCGCATCGCGAGGGCCCACCATGTGCGGGACTTCTCGGCCAGGAACGGCTGCGACGCCGCCCACGCGAGCCCCACCATCCCCACACCAGCCACGGCCGCCGACTGCTTGATGGACATGGCCACACCAATCAGCGCCCCACCCGCCACCATTGCCACCCATCCCCGGGCCCGGACGTCATGGGCCACGAGGAATGCGACGGCCAAAATGGCGACCATGATCGCGTCGTTGTGAATCCCTCCCACCCACTGGACGAGCATCACAGGATTCAGCAGTCCGGCCCACAGGACCAGCCTTCGGGAGACGCCTGCCCTGTCGGCCAACTTCGGGAGGCACCACGCCAAGACGACGATGGCCACCAGGTTGGGCAGCCGCATGCCCACCGCAGTCCAGTAGAGGTCGCCCCCGAAGATCCGGGAGACCACACCGAAGATCTCCAGTGAGAGCGGGGGGTAGACGGACGTGGTTCTGAACCAGTGGATCCCCACCAGCAGACCGGACTGCGCCGCATCACCCGAAGCCACCGAATAGGGATCCAGACCGTTTGCTATGAGCCAGCCCTGCGCGGCATAGGAGTAGGAATCGCGACTGTGCAGCGGCGGGCTGAAGAGCAGCACCGCTGTCCAGAGCAACAGCACCAGGCGTGGATGACGCCACGCGGGCCCAATTCGCCACCAGGCGATCAGTACCATAAGGGTTCCCGGAATCGTCGCCACCGCACGCCAGGGGCTGGCGCCCACCTCGAGTAGACCGTGCCGGTCAATGCTGACCGCCGCAACCACCAGGAACAATCCCAGGGCACCCAGCAGGGGCCAGGCCCATGGTCCAAAGGTGTGCTCTCCCCGCACGCCGGGGCGTGTTGGGAGCAACGGTGATGCGGGCAAGGGGTACCTCTGTCCGACGTCGTGGGCCGCGTGCAATCCTACTTCGCCGACGGCGAACCGCACAGCTTCGACCCCGGCCGTGTCCCCGTACCACCAGTAGTCTGATCACATGAGAATCTCGATGGTCAGCATCCATGTGACCGAACCGGCGCACGCGTACAGGTTCTACACCGAGGTGCTCGGCTTCGAGACAACTCTCGCAATCCCGGAGAGCGACGTGTTCGTGGTGAGAGCGCCCGGCCAGGACGTCGGCCTTCTCCTGGAACCGAGCGACAATGCACTGGGCGATGAATACCGCAGTGCACTCAGGGCCGCCGGGATACCGGTACTCGTGATGAGCACGGACACCCTCTTCTCAGATATTGAGCGGCTGCGCGCCAACGGCGTGCACTTCGTCTCTGACGTGTTCCGCGACGCTTCCGGCGAGGCCATCAATTTCAGCGATTCCGTAGGAAATCTCATTCAACTCCATCAGGGGGCTTCATGACCACCAAGCGGCACCACGTCGTCATCATCGGCTCAGGCTTCGGCGGCCTGTTCACCGCCAAAGCTCTCAAGCACGCCGATGTCGACATCACACTCATTGCCCGCACCACCCACCACCTCTTCCAACCGCTGCTGTACCAGGTGGCCACCGGGGTGCTCTCCGAGGGTGAGATCGCACCCGCAACCCGCGAGATTTTGCGTCACCAGAAGAATGCCCAAGTACTGCTCGGGCTCGTGGACGACGTCGACCTCGCCACCAAGGTGGTCAAGTGGCGGTTCCATGACGAGTACCAGGAGACGCCATTCGACTCCCTGATCGTCGCGACCGGCGCGGGACAGTCTTACTTCGGTAACGACCACTTCGCCAAGTACGCACCCGGCATGAAGACCATCGACGACGCCCTCGAAGTGCGTGCACGCATCTTCAATGCCTTCGAGGTGGCGGAGTTCACGCAGGACGAGAATGAGCGACGCAAGCTGCTCACGTTCGTGGTGGTGGGGGCCGGACCCACCGGTGTTGAAATCGCCGGACAGATCCGTGAGTTGGCGGCTGCGACGCTCCGTCAGGACTTCCGCTCAATCGATCCCGCGTCGGCTCGTGTGATCCTCGTGGATGGAGCCGACCAGGTGCTGCCCCCGTTCGGCCCCAAGCTGGGGAAGGCGACGAAGAAGAAGCTGGAGTCGCTGGGGGTCGAGGTGCAACTGAACTCCTTGGTGACCAACGTTGACGAGAGCGGCATCGAGATCAAGCGCCAGGACGGCACCAAAGATCACATCGAGTGCTTCTGCAAGGTCTGGGCCGCTGGAGTTCAGGGCAGCCCACTCGGACAAACACTCGCCGAGCAGTCGGGCGTCGAACTGGACAGGGCGGGAAGGGTGCTGGTCCAGCCGGACCTCAGTCTGCCCGGCAACCCGGACGTCTTCGTGATCGGGGACCTGATGTCCTACCCCGACGTCCCCGGAATGGCTCAGGGTGCCATCCAATCCGGCAGGCACGCTGCAAAAGTCATCAGGGCCCGACTGGAGGGCAAGGAGAGTCCCGGCAAGTTCGACTACTTCGACAAGGGTTCGATGGCCACCGTCGCCAAGTACTCCGGGGTGGCGATGATCGGTCCCATCAAGATCACCGGGTTCATCGCGTGGCTCGCCTGGCTGTTCCTCCACCTCCTCTACATCGCGGGCTTCAAGCAGCGCGTGAGCACGCTCCTGAGCTGGATTCTGAGTTTCGTCACCAACGGACGTTCACAAAGGGTGGTCACGAACCAGCAACTGGTGGGACGATTGGCCATCGAGGAGTTGGGATCGCACAGCTCGGGCCGCCTGATCCGTGGCACCGTGCCCGGTGCTGTCTCGGACTCCGCCGTGGACGCCAAGAAACGCAACACTCTCAAGGAGTAGTCGAAATGAAGCCCTTCCTTCGGGTGGTTCGAGACATGGCGCTGCTGCTTGCGCGCATCGTGATGGGCGTCGTCCTGCTCGCCCATGGCTGGCACCGGTGGCAAATCATGACCGTTCCCCGTGAGGTCGGGCTTCTCGAAGCAGCAGGCCTGGGCAACGCCACCACCATCGTGTGGCTCGTCATAGCCTTCGAGATCGTCGGGGGAGTCCTCCTCATCTTCGGGTTGGCGACGCCACTGGTCGGCCTGGGCATCGTGGTGCTCAACGCGGCCACCATCCTGGTCCTGAAGGACGAGTTCTACGTGCATCAGCAGGGCTGGGAATACAACGCCGTGCAGGGCGTCGTGGGGTTGTTGCTGCTGGCGCATGGCTCCGGACGTGCAGGGCTGGATAATCTGTTCCTTCGCCCCAAGGATGAAGACGGTGAACTCATCGTCAACGAACACGAGGCGGACCGCATCCAGCCGCAGGAATTCTGACTTTCTCACAGGAGACGCACAGCCAATTCATGGCTTTGACCCATTGCAAGCTGGGACACTGGCTGCATGGTTCCCTCTGCTGACACTCTGAAACGCCTCGACGGCACGCCGCTGCGGGTGATGACCGTGGACGACGAGCCCAGCCTCATCGAATTGCTCTCCATGGCCATGCGCTACGAGGGCTGGGAGGTACACACTGCCCGCTCCGGGAGTGAAGCCGTGCGGGTGGCGAGGGAGAGCCAACCGGACGCCATCGTCCTGGACATGATGCTTCCCGATTTCGACGGGTTGGAGGTCATGCGCCGTATTCGTGCCTCCCAGCCCGATGTGCCAGTGATCTTTCTCACCGCCCGGGATGGTGTCAGCGACAGGATCAGCGGGCTCACTGCCGGCGGCGACGACTACGTCACCAAACCGTTCAGTCTTGAAGAACTCATCGCACGCCTGCGAGGACTGCTGCGCCGCTCCGGCGCCACGAGCCCCACACCGTCCACCCAGCTGGTGGTGGGGGATCTGGTCCTGGACGAGGACTCCCACGAGGTGACGCGCAGCGGCGCGCAGATCAACCTCACGGCCACGGAATTCGAGCTTCTGCGGTACTTGATGCGCAACCCGAAGCGGGTGCTCAGCAAGGCTCAGATCCTGGACCGGGTGTGGGACTACGACTTTGGAGGGCAGGCGAACGTGGTGGAGCTCTACATCTCCTACCTGCGCAAGAAGATCGACGTGGGAC
>CBDTVQ010000009.1:0-17947 GCA_965364045.1 uncultured Tessaracoccus sp.
CAACCACGCCGTCGGAATGGGAAAAAGCGCGTTGGCGAGCGCCTGCCAGAGTGTCCCAGGGGAAATCAGGCAGGGCACGCGCCAACGACATCACTGCTCCTGTGGTGGCAGCGCTGCAACGATGGGGTGATCGCCCTTGATAGGGCCAAGCTTGGCGGCGCCGCCGGGTGAGCCGATCTCGTCAAAGAACTGCACGTTCGCGTCGTAGAACTGCGCCTCCTCGGCCGGGACGTCGTCCTCGTAGTAGATGGCCTCCACAGGGCAGACCGGCTCGCAGGCACCGCAATCCACACATTCTTCCGGGTGGATGTAGAGCATGCGATCGCCTTCGTAGATGCAATCGACGGGACACTCCTCGACGCAGGCACGATCCTTTAGGTCCACACACGGCAGACTGATGATGTAGGTCACAGCAGCAACTCCTTCTCCAGTTCAGATTCCAGCTTAGCGGTGCTGACTACTCACAGACGATCCGGTCACCCGCCGAGTACTTCCAGGACCAGTCCTCTGACTTGGCCACTGCCCCATCCTTGTAGAACAGTCGCTTCCAGTTCACGGTGAACCCCTTGATGGGTGCCTGTGGCTCGCACTTGGAACCCTTCACCGTACGCGTGGTTCCGCTGTAGAAACCGGACTTGACCAGCTCCGTGGACTCCACCTTGTCCCACGTCTTCTGGGAGAAGATCTTGAACGTGATGGTTCCCTGCCTCCCCGGCGCTGCCTTGCTGACATAGCCCTGGATGTAGGCGGGATAGTCCGTGTTGTTGCGGAACTTCATGTCGAGGTTGCCGTAGTAGATGGTTGCCTCACGGCCAGCCGGGTAGCGCGAGAAGTACAGGGAATGGGGCTTGTGCTCCACGTCCTCGTAGCCTGCGAAGAAAGCAGCATTGAACAGTGTCGTGGAGCTCTGCGAGATGCCGCCGCCCGACTCCTTCACCAGGAGGCCACCGTTGATGACGTAGCCATCGACGTAGCCGTTGGCGGATGTGCGCTGCCCCAGGGTGTCGTTCAGGCTGAAGACCTCACCCGGCAGGAGCACGGTACCGTTGACGCTTGACGCCGCCCGGCCGAGATTGGTGTTGCGGTAGGCGGCGTAGGGGAACTTCGTGGAGAACTCACCGATGACCTCCGTGGGCTTCAGCTTCGTCGCCTCGGCGGTGGTGAACTCAGCTGTCTTCTTCGTGACCTCAACGGCCGCAGTGCGCTCGTCACCCTCCTTGATGGCTGCGCTCTGCATGGCAGCAGCCAGTTCTTCGGGATCAACGCTTGAGCCATCCACCGCGGGTACCACCGTGATGGTGCCGGAGTTGAGGGTGTACGTCGCATCCTTGGTGACCGCCAGCTTCAGGCCACTCTGTGCCTCGGCAGTCAGCTCCATGAGAGCCTCCACGTCCGTTTTGGGCACCATCGCGCCCTCTTCGACCTCGAAAGTGGTGACTGCGGCCAGTTGTCCGGGGGCGATCTGGAAGCTGCCGTTCGGACCGGTGACGGTGATGGGGGCGGAGATGGCCGGTTCGGCGTAGTTCTTGACCACCTCATCCACCATGGCTGTGGTCACCGCGGGAGGAGTCTCCGACACGACGGCTTCAACCTCATCTGCTCCCTTCTCGAATGCTTCGATGACGGCTGGTAGCGTCCCGTCGACGTCGAGCTCCGTGGCGGGAACACCGTCGGTGCGGGCGATGCTTCCCTCGTCAAACGCGAGCGTGGCGTCGGTGGACTCCAAAGTGAAGGCATCAGCCGCTTCCTCAAGTGCGGATCGAAGCTGCGCCTCGTCAACGGATCTCGGCAGCTCGATCTCTTCTCCACCGGTGAAGGTCCGAAGGATGGCCACGGGGTTCCAGCTGGACCCACCGCCGGCAGAGCGGACCGCCTGAGCAAAATCCAACGTCAAACCAGTATCCAGCGGCTCCAAGGTTGTGCTGTTCCCGCTGGGGACGGCCACCGTGACTGGGGCGGCGTACTTCGGCTCGAGCTCTTCCATGAGCTTCTGCTCCGCCTCAGCCACGCCTAGCCCGCCAATGGCGACACCCTCCACTGACGCGTCGGTGGGAACCTGATCACCTGCAGCGAAGTGGGCACCCACCCACGTGCCGCCCAGTATGACCAGCACACCCACGATGCTCGCCAGCAGCCACGTGCGGCGGCGACCTGTTGTTTTCTTCGCGCTCAAGTGAAACCCTCTCCGGAAATGGCGCGCTTGGAAGCCCGCCACTGGCCAATCGTACTTAAAGTGCTTGATCCATCCCAATGGGCGTGTTTCGGCAGGGCTAGGATCGACACTGGCCCCATGACCCCGCTTGATTGAGGACGCCTCCAACGTGTCGCTGAAGAACCGTCTGAACGCCAGTGGGCTCCCACGGACCACATGGGTACTGTCGGTCACCGCACTGCTGGTGGCAATCGGATTCGGCGTGGTGATTCCAGTCCTCACCCCCTTCGCCAGAACGTTCGATGCGAGCAACTTCCAGCTCGGTCTGGTCGTCAGCCTGTTCGCTGCAATGCGATTGATCACGAGCCCCTTCGCTCCCCGTATCGGACGACGGCTCGGCGAACGCAATGCCATCACCCTCGGGGTACTGATCGTGGCCGTCTCCACCGTGGCAACTGCGCTTGCACCCACCCTGGAGTTCATGCTCATCGCCCGCGGACTGGGCGGAATCGGTTCCGCCACCTTCACGATCTCGGCCATCAATCTGCTTCTCTCCACCGCGCCTGAACACCTGCGCGGCCGCGCCTCCGGTCTCTATCAGGGCGGGTTCCTACTGGGGAACATGACAGGGCCAGCGTTGGGTGGCCTGTTGAGCGGCATCTCCCTGCAAGCCCCGTTCTACTTCTACGCCGCGATGCTGGTTGTCTGCGCAGGTTTCACCATGGCCATGCTCCCGGAACGTGCGGTCCCTTCGGAGAGCCTCAACAAGCGCACACCCCGACGGTTCACTGAGGTGCTCCGGGATGTCCGCTACCAGGCCGCCTGCGTGGTGGCGCTCGGCCAGGGATGGCAGTCACTCGGCGTTCGCAACGCGTTCATTCCCCTGCTCGTCACCGAAGCCCTGCTGCTGGAGACCTACTGGACCGGCATCGCGTTCGCCATCGCGGCGGTGGCGCAGACCGCCATGCTGATTCCGGCCGGCAATGCGACTGATCGCATTGGTCGCAAGCCGGTGATGATCGCATCCGGGATCGTGTGCGGGCTGGCTGCAATCGCCATGCCGTTCTCCACCAGCATCTGGATCCTCATCGTCGTGCTGTGCGTCTACGGCATGGGTGCGGCCATGCAGGGAACGGCCCCGACTGCGGCGGTGGCCGACGCAACGCAGGGCCGAGGCGGCGTGCCCGTGGCCGCATTCTCCATGGTCATGGACCTCGGGTCCATATTCGGCCCGCTCGTTGCAGGCGCGGTGCTGGACGTGTGGTCCTTCCAGGTGGCGTTCGCCATTGGCGGCGTCATCCTCCTCGCAGGCTCCGTCTACGCCCTCTTCATCCCCAAGGCGCTGGACCAGGAGTTCCTCACACGCCCCTGAACTCAGCTGACGTCGATGCGCATCGGCAGGCTGAGCGCTCCGCCCACTGGCAGTCCCAGCCAGGCGGCCGCCTTCGCCAGCAGCGCATCCGCTGAGTTCATGGGCAACGCCAGACCCACCTGGGAGCGCGATTCGCTTGAGGTGGCAGGCATCAGCCTTTCCAGGACTCCCAATTGCGACAGCTTCGACACCGTCGCAGTGGCCGGGTCCATGCCGGCGAGGACACATGCGCGCTCGAAGGCCAGGCGCCATCCGCCGATGTGGTCCACCAATCCGACTGCGACGGCGTCGGAACCGGTCCAGACCCGTCCTCTGGCCAGCCCCTCAAGTTTGTCCACCTCCATGCCACGATCCTCAGCCGCCAGCGTGGTGAATGTGGTGTAGATGCGATCCAGGCTCTCATTGAGCTTGGCCCAGTCCTCCTCGGAGAACTCAGTGGCCGAGGAGAGCATGCCCGCCCGCGCTCCGATGCGGATGGACTCACGCTTGAGGCCCACCTTCTCAAAGAGACCCTGTGTGACGAACTTGCCCGCCAGCACTCCGATGGAACCGGTCAACGTGGCGGCCTGCGCCACAATTTCGTCGGCGCCCATGGCGGCGTAGTAGCCACCGGAGGCCGCGACGGAACCCATGCGCGCCACCACCGGGCGTCCCGAGTCCCTGACCCGAAGAACTGAGCGGCGCATGGAATCCGAGGCGACCGCCGAGCCACCGGGGCTGTCAATTTCCAGGACGACGGCGCGCACGTCCTCGTCGCGCAACACGGCGCGCAGTTGCTCGTCAACAACGTCGGAGCCAGCGCTTTCCCCTCCCGTGGGGCCGGGTGCGCCCCGACCGGTGACGATGGGGCCCCTCACGGACACGACAGCGACTTTCCCGCCGGATGTCCTGCGAATCATTCGGCGCAGGCTGGTCCTCGGAGCGTAGCGATGAACGAAACGCAGGTCCTCGGGTTCACCGCCCCATTCATCAAGCAACTTGGCGTACACCTCGTCCCGGTAGCCGATGCGGTCCACGAGTCCGAGCCCAACGGCCCTCTCGGGCGTCAAGGGGGACTCGTTGACGCCTTCCCACACGCGCGCCATGTCGATGCCTCGTCGGCGTGCAATGGTGGCGACGGCGTCCTCCACCAGTGACTCCCCGAGCCGGGTCATCATCTCGCGGTTGGCGTCGGAGACATCATCGGCGGCGAACTGGTCGGCGGCGGTCTTGTACTCCCAGCGCTTTCCGAACTGCGGCTCAACCCCCAGCTTTTCCAGCATGCCCTTGGCCAGCAGGATGGTGACCTCTGTCCCACCGATGGCGACGTCGCCGGATGGCTGCACCCACACGCGATGAGCCGCCGTCGCCAATTGGAAAGCCGGAAGACTGTTGGCGAGTTCCCCATAGGACTCCGCCCAGGCAACCGTTGGCCGATGGCGGCCAAACTCCTCGATGAGACTGCCCACCTCCTCCATGACGGACATGGGCTGGGAGCACTCGACGGCGTGGACGACCAGCCCGGCAACACGGGAATCGGCCGCGGCCTGCTTCAAGTTCTCCCGGAGGACGGCCATGTTGGTGGCATTCAGGAGTTGGAGCGCAGCGAGTGGGTTGCGCGGCCGCACCTCCAGAATTCCTCTGGCGAGATCCAACTCCAACACAACACGGCCATCACGCGACGTCAGACGGTCCAAAATTTCTCTCACACCCATGCCCCCACGGTACTAGGCACCGAGGGTGGTGCCGTCCGGGCGCACGAGAGGGGCCCGCCTGAGCGGGCCCCTCTTCTGTCAAGCGCTCATCCTCAGAGAACGGTCCGCGCCACCTCTGCAACGTGCTCGCCGGTGAAACCGAATTCCTCGAAACACTTGGCGCCCGAGGCAGAAGCACCGAAGTGTTCGATCGAGACGCTGGCACCGGAGTGACCCACGTACTTCGACCAGCCCATGGCCACGCCAGCCTCCACGCTCACGCGAGCTGTCACTGCGGCAGGCAGCACAGACTCCTTGTACTGCGGGTCCATGGCCTCAAACCATTCCTGGCATGGCATGGACACCACCCGGGTGGACACGCCGTCTGCCTCCAGCCGGTCCTGTGCATCCAGCGCGACGGCCACCTCGGATCCGGTGGCGATCAGGATCAGTTGCACGTCACCGGAGGCCTCGCGCAGCACGTACGCGCCGGAAGCGACGCCGTCGGCGGAGGCGAACTCGTCGCCACGCGCAACATTGCGCAGATCCTGGCGGGAAAGAATCAACCCGGCCGGGTTGTCGTTGCGGCGCAGGATCTCGCCCCAGGCAACGGAGGTCTCGTTCGCATCCGCGGGGCGCACGATGTCCAGGTTGGGGATGGCCCGCAGGGCGGCCAGGTGCTCAACGGGCTGATGTGTGGGGCCGTCCTCCCCAACTCCGACGGAGTCGTGTGTCCAGACGAACGTGCTCGGGATGCCCATGATCGCGGCGAGACGAACGGCCCCACGCATGTAATCGGAGAATACGAGGAACGTACCGCCGTAGGGACGGGTGAGGCCGGACAATGTGATGCCGTTGATGATGCCGCCCATTGCATGTTCGCGGATGCCGAAGTGCATCGTGCGCCCGTACTCGTTGCCGCGCCACCCCTGCGTCTGACGCGATGTGGGCAGGAAGCTCGGCTCGCCCTTCATGGTGGTGTTGTTGGAACCGGCGAGGTCTGCGGAGCCACCCCACAGCTCGGGCAGCTGCGACGCCAGTGCGTTCAGGACCTCACCGGAGGCCTTGCGGGTGGACATCTTCTCGTCCGAGAAGACCGGGAGGCTGAGATCCTCGGGGAGCTTGTGTGCGCGGACACGCTCCAACAGGGCATTGCGTTCGGGGTTGTTCTGCTGCCAGGAAGCAAACTTCTCGTCCCAGGCCTTGCGGGCCGCGAGACCGCGCTCAGCGACGTTCTTCCGGGTTGCTTCCACGATGTCGGTGTCGAAGGCGAAGGGCTCATCCGGAAGGCCAAGTTCAGCCTTCAGTGCGGAAATCTCCGCTCCACCAATCTTGGAGCCGTGAACGGACTCGTCGCCGGCCTTGCTGGGCAGCGGCCAGCCGATGACGGTGGTCAGCTTGATGAACGAAGGCCTGTCGGTAACGCTCTTGGCCTCATCAATGGCGGCCTGGAGGGCGTCCATGTCCTCGTGGTACTCGGTGCCGCCGTTGGTCCAGTCCACGTGCTGCACGTGCCACCCGTAAGCGGCGTAGCGCGCGGAGACATCCTCGGTGAAGGAGATGTTGGTGCCACCCTCGATGGTGATGCGGTTGTCGTCATAGAACAGGACAAGGTTTCCCAGATTCTGCGTGGCGGCCAGGGACGAGGCCTCGCTGGAGATGCCCTCCTGCAGGCAGCCATCACCGGCGATGCAGTAGATCATCCGGTCGAAGGGTGATTCACCTGCCTGCGCTTCTGGGTCGAAGAGTCCCCGTTCCTTGCGGGCGGCCATGGCCATGCCGACGGCGTTGGAGACACCGGCGCCGAGAGGGCCCGTGGTGCACTCGATGAACTTCGTGTGATGGAACTCGGGGTGGCCCGGGGTCTTCGATCCCCAGGTACGCAACGACTTGATGTCGTCAAGTTCCATGTCGCACCCGGCGAGGTACAGCTGGCAGTACTGGGTCAGCGATGCGTGTCCGGCCGACAGCACGAAGCGGTCCCTGCCCAGCCACATGTCGTCCGTGGGATCCAGCTTCATGATCTTCTGGTAGAGCAGGTGGGCAAGAGGCGCGAGGGAAACCGGGGTGCCGGGGTGTCCGTTGCCAACCTTCTCCACCGCATCAACGGCAAGGATGCGGGCAACATCGACGGCGCGGGAATCCAGGTCTGTCCAGTCAAGAGTCATGCCCCTGATCCTAACCTGATGAGACTCTCACGTGGCACGGGCCCTCAGAACGTGTAGCCCGGACCGTCCGACGGCCAGGAGGGAAGTGCCGAAGCGCTGGAGGCCGGGGCATCGTCGCGTCCCTCCGCTTCCCGGTCTTCCGCAGCGCTCGGTGTGCGCCCCGGCTCGGTGGGGCGTATCCGCTCCCCCAGTGCATCCCGCACGAGCTTGCCCAGACCTTCAGCATCGTCAGGATTGTGCTTGCGGATCTCAGCCATTCTCAGCCCTTCTGATCAGCGGCGGCGTCGCGGACCACGGGAAAGTTATCCACGCATCGGTGTGGCGCCAGAAGAAATCGGGCGTCACGATGCTGCGGGGCTTGTGGTAGAGCACCGCGCTGCGCACGTCGGCCCCGAAGCCACGAAGCAGTTTGAGCACCAATGCCAGGGTCCGCCCCGAATCGGCCACGTCGTCCACCACGAGAATCTTCTGCTCCGCGATGGAGGCGCTGTCCAGCATGGGCGCCAACAGGATGGGATCAGGACGGGTCTCGTTGATGTCGACGTAGAACTCGACGTTGATGGCATCGACAAGTTTGACGTCAAGGGCGTAGGTGATGCTGCCAGCGATGACCAGCCCACCGCGCGCGATGGCAATCACCACATCAGGCCTGAAGCCAGAATCCACCACCTGTCGGGCGAGGTGCTCCGTCACCTCTCCCAGCTCTGCCCAGGTGAGCACCTCGAACTCCGTCGTCGTTTCAGCATCGTCAGCCATGACCGACATGCTACTTCGCAGCCGTACTCCTGAGTCGATACCGTGTGAAGCATGGCGACACCTTCTGAACTGTCATCGGCCGGGCTGCGGCCCGTGGCCAACAAGGCGTGCACCGGCTCCGCTCTGGATCTGGGGGCCACGGTCACCGGCTGGAAGCCGCGCGGAGGCCCCGAAGTCCTGTTCCTCAGTCGAGATGCCCTGGTGTGCGAAGGCGACGAGATCCACGGAGGCGTTCCCATTTGCGCGCCATGGTTCGGTCGTGGCCGTGACGACGTGGAGGTCCCCCACCCCCATGGACTGGTGCGGTGGGTGCCCTGGCGCCTTGCGGAAGAACGCACCTCTGAGGCGGCCACGACCCTGGTCTGGGAGCTGGCCGGGCCGGAAGTGGCCCACCTGCCCGGCGCCGAGAACTACCCGTCCGACATCTGGTTCCGTCACGAGGCCACATTCGCAGAGACGCTGACCATCGCGCTGACCATCGGCTCACCGTCCACATCGTTCGTGCTCGACGAGGCCCTGCACACCTACTTCTCGGTGTCCGGGATCCACGATGTCACCATCTTCGGCCTTGGAAACACCCGGTATCGCGACTACACGGACAGCGCCACCTGGCACCACTCGGACGAGGAGTTGCACATCCCGGGCCACACGGACCGCATCTACGACGGTGCCGGGACCGTCACCATCCGCGACGCCACACGCACTTTGACACTGCGCGCCTCCGCGGCCTCCAACACGGTGGTGTGGAACCCCGGCCCTGCGGGCGCCCAGACACTCACCGGCTGGGCGTCGGATGAGTGGGAGACAATGGTGTGCGTCGAGACTGGCAATGTCCAGCACAACGCCGTGACCGTGCCAGCCGGCGGTTCGCACACCCTGACCCTGGAGATCTCGTCGGATCCCCTCCCCTGAGGGTCACCTCCCCAGTTCGTCAGCCTCCGCGCCAATGGTGGTGGAGGGACCGTGGCCGGTGTACACGGTCGTTTCATCGGGTAGCGCGAACAGCTTGCGCCGGATGGAGTCCTTGATGACATCCTCATCGCTGAACGAGCGGCCAGTGGCACCCGGTCCTCCCTTGAACAGGGTGTCACCAGAGAACAGGGAACCGAGGTCCGCCGCGTAGAGGCAGACAGCGCCCGGGGCATGACCGGGTGTGTGAATGACCCACAGGTCTATCCCCCCCACCTCGAACTGCTGTCCCTCTGCCAGATCCTTGTCCCAGCGCCGGTCCGGATGAGTGAGCTCCCAGACCTCTTCATCATCCGGGTGCAGCCAGATGGGGGCTCCGGTGCGGTCCGAGAGTTCGGGTGCAACGCGTACATGGTCATCATGGGCGTGGGTGCAGATGATGGCCTGGACGGAGCGCCCGTCCACGGCCGCGAGAATCGTCTCCACGTCATGGGGGGCATCGATCACCACGACCTCCTTATCATCCCCCACGATCCAGACGTTGTTCTCCACTTCGTGCGTCTCGCCGTCGAGGCTGAATGTGCCCCTGGTCACCGCGTGCGTGATGGCGTTCACAGGATCACCACCGATCGAAGTACGTCTCCCTTGTGCATTTTCGTGAACGCTCCTTCCACATCATCCAGGCCGATCTCCTCGCTCACGAACGCGTCGAGGTCCAATCGGCCCTGTTGGTACAGGTCCACCAGCATCGGGAAGTCCCTCGAAGGGAGACAATCGCCGTACCAGCTGGATTTCAGTGCGCCGCCGTGGCCGAAGACGTCCACCAGCGGAATCTCGGGCACCTTGGCGTCTGGATGGGGCACGCCCACCAGGACGAGCGTGCCGGCGAGGTCGCGGGCGTAGAAGGCCTGCTTCCAGGTCAGGGGGATACCCACTGCGTCGATCACCACATCGGCCCCGAAGCCTCCCGTGAGCTCGCGAATGGCCTCCACGACGTCGCCCTCGGAGGAGTTGATGGTGTGGGTGGCGCCGAGGCCCTTGGCCCATTCCAGCTTTCTGTCCTCAAGGTCCACTGCGATGATCCGGCTGGCACCGGCCAGGGCTGCACCGGCGATGGCGGCGGCACCCACACCGCCGCAACCGATCACGGCGACGCTCTGGCCCCTCGTCACGCCCCCGGTATTGATGGCAGCACCCAGGCCAGCCATGACACCACAGCCAAGCAGCCCGACGGCGGCCGGCCGTGCCTCGGGGTCCACCTTGGTGCACTGACCCGAATGGACGAGTGTCCTGTCCGCGAAGGAGCCGATACCCAGAGCTGGCGTCAGCGGCGTGCCGTCCGCGAGCGTCATCTTCTGGGAGGCATTGAACGTGTCAAAGCAGTACTGCGGTTCCCCGCGCCCACAGGCGCGGCACTGGCCGCACACGGCTCTCCAGTTGAGCACCACGAAGTCACCGACGGCCACGTTCGTGACGCCCTCGCCGATGGACTCCACCACACCGGCAGCCTCATGGCCCAGCAGGAAGGGGAACTCATCGTTGATCCCGCCGTCGCGATACGCGAGGTCGGTGTGGCAGACCCCGCAGGCCTGAATTGTCACCACAGCCTCCCCCGGTCCTGGATCCGGGACGAGTATCTCCACTGTCTGCACTGGCTCGCCCTTGGCCATGACCACGACGCCTCGCGAAGTCTTCATGCCCCCAACTCTAGTGATGGGACGCGACCACCGGGCCGGGATCGGCCAATGCAGTCACCCTTCGTCCCGGCAGGCCTTGCGGGGACGTAGGCTTGAGGTCCGCCACAACTCGTTGAGGAGGAAACCATGGCCGCGGCCCTGCAGGAGGCTTTCGATGCTGTTCCCCGTGCTCCATTTCTTCCGGCTGCGTTGCGTCAAAGCGCCCACGTCGATCGCCCGCTTCCATTGAGCCATGGCCAGACGAACTCACAGCCCAGCACTGTGCGTGCCATGCTCGAACTGCTCGACGTGCAGCCGGGACACCGGGTGCTGGACGTAGGTGCGGGTTCCGGCTGGACAACGGCACTTCTGGCCCACCTCGTGGGCCGGGATGGTCAGGTGATCGGGGTGGAGCGAATCGCCCACCTGGCCTTGACGGCCCGGGTCTCACTGGAGACGAGCGGCTCGTGGGCGCAGGCCTCCGTGCGCGTGGCCACGCCCGGCGTGCTGGGCGTACCGGAGGAGGCTCCGTTCGACAGGATTCTCGTCTCTGCCGAAGCCGATCGCATCCCACCCGCCCTCATCCGGCAGCTGGTCGAGGGCGGCATCATGGTGATTCCTGTGGACACGGTCATGACGAGGGTTTCGCGCTTGTCCGACGGAGTGGGCGTCACCCACCACGGCCGCTACGCTTTCGTGCCCCTCATCGAGACGTAGAGGTCGTGCGGATAAGGCGCCGCGTCAGGCGAATCCCTATCCGCGCGATCTCTTCATCTGGTCGTCGGGCTCAGGTCAGCAGCGCCCTCGACGCCGCATACGACGGCTTGATGACACCTTGGATCAGGGCGAGTCGCTGGTCAAACGGCAGGAAAGCCGACTTCATGGCGTTGATGGTGGCCCATTCGATGTCGTCGATGTCCCACCCAAAGGCGTCCACGAGTTTGGCGAATTCGCGACTCATGGAGGTGTCGCTCATCAAACGGTTGTCGCAGTTGACCGTGATGCGGAACCCAAGGTCCTTCAGAAGGCCGATGGGATGCTCCGCGATGCTGTCCGCGATCCCCGTCTGCAGGTTCGAGCTGGGGCAGAGTTCCAGTGGGATCCGGGTGTCACGCACGTAGGACGCCAGATCCCCGAGCTTTCGGTGCCCCGAGTCGTCGATGGTGATGTCATCCACAATCCGCACGCCATGTCCCAGTCGGTTGGCCCCGCACAGCTGTACGGCTTCCCAGATGGACGGCAGCCCAAAGGCTTCGCCGGCATGGATGGTGAAGAAGGCGTTGTTGTGCTTCAAGTGGTCAAAGGCTGCCTGGAAGCGGGATGGGGGGAAGCCGTCCTCCGCCCCTGCGATGTCAAACCCACAGACCCCGTCATTCCGGTAGCGAACGGCGAGATCCGCGATCTCGATCGTGGGCTCGCCGTGGCGCATCGACGTCACGATCTGCTGGACGACGATGGCCATCCCCAGATCCTCGGCCTCGATCATGCCTGAGGCGAGGCCACGGCCCACAGCCTCCACCACTTCAAAGAGCTCGAGCCCCTGGTGCACGTGCTGTTCAGGCGCGTAACGGGCTTCGGCGTAGATCACGCCATCGGCAGCCTGGTCCAGCACGAACTCGTGGGCGACACGCGCCAACTGGTCCGCGCTCTGCATGGCGGCGACGGTGTGGTCAAAGGTCTCGAGGTAGCGCACCAGTGACCCGGAATCGGCCGCCTCGAAGAACCAGAGACGCAGTTCGTCTGGATCCACGGTGGGCAGTGTGTGCCCGTTCACGGCGCAGTGCTCAATGATGGTGTCGGGCCTGAGCCCGCCATCAAGGTGGTCGTGCAGCGCGACCTTCGGCAACGTCGAAATTACTTCCACATCAAGCACAGTGGCTGGTCCTTTTCTCATTGGCGTTCATTGATTTCCCACGGGGGTGGGGCCTGCGTGACCTGCGGCGAAACAGGGCCATCTGCCCCACTTGAGGGCCGACTGCGCCGTTGCTGCCGAAGGAAAGCGATTCCCACCATGATGGCACCACACCCCATGAAGGCTGCCACTCGAGCGACACCGTCCAGAGCTGCCGTGTCGTACAGAACGAGCTTCGTCACAGCGCCCAGTGCCACGACGAGCGCCAGAGTGAGGTTGATCGTGGACTCCTTGCTCAGGTAAAGCCACGCGGCGAACGACATCCAGCCGAGCGACGCAATGGCGTGGCCAACCAGAAAGCCGCCCTGACCGTCTCCGAACTGCAGCCCGATCAGCGTTGATCCCATGACGACTCCGTGCACGCAGAGATACAGACCGCCCAGCATCCGCGCCCCGTCGAGCACCGGGCTCGGCGGTCCCTGGCGGAACGCCACGAGCGCCACACCCAGGACTGTGAGCAGGACACCCTGCACGATGGTGACGGGATCCGACACCAATTCCGAGGGATACCCCCACACAGAGAACACGGCGTCCCTGCCGGCGAAAAGCGCAAACACCGCGGGGGCAGTGCGTGACACCCATGTCAGCGGCGGCTTCACGAGCGGCAGGAACTGCACGGCAATGGCGATGGCCAGGACCAGGAGTGGCTCGATCACCGAATCGAGCCGTTCCGCAAGGAGAGTCAGGCAGAGGAGGTCGACGCCAACAATCGTCGTCCATGCACGCAACGGCCCCTGTGTGTCCACGGCATCGGGCGGCTCGGGAAGAGCCAGTCCAGCCACGAGGACAACAGCGGCGAGTACAAGGGGCGGCCACTCTGGTCCACCATCGAGGAAGAAGGACACCAGCCACGCCGTCGGCAGAACGATGAGGCCGATGCCCCATGGCTGGCCTCCCCGCTGCCCCCGGGTCGGGAGCACTGGCGGGAATCTTCCGGGGGACAGCGATGCGGAATCCACGGGAGTGGCCTTGTGAAAATGGACCAGCCACAGCGCCACCATCACGGTGGGAATGAGCCATACGAGCTGCCATGCCAGATCCGGGGAAAAGAGCCCCTGCAACCCGGACACCGCGGCGGCAACGGCAACGCCCATGCAGGTCCGGGGCCAGCCCTTTCCGATCGTCGCCGCCAGAGCGAGCACGCCAACGAGTGCCGATGTGAATGCTTCCGAGGAGAAGAGATCAATACCGACGGTGATTCCTGCCAACCACATCAGCATGTGGGGCGAATTGACCAGGCGTGCCGAGAACGCCGTCAGGCCCACGATAAGGGTCGCCAGCGGAAAGGCCATGACGGGCGCCACATCGGCGAATTCCCACGCGCTGGTGATACCCGCGAATCCCACCGCTGTACCCACCAATTGCACGATCATCGTGGCCTGGGATGAACGTTGCAGGCGGATGAAGATGAGGGAGATGACAGCGATCCCGAGACCGAAGAAATACACCAGCAGGCTCGGTGGCGGCTCCAGGAAGAGTGCGACGAGAAGAACCAGCCCGGCGAGAAGAACTGCTGATCCCACGGTGTAGAGCAGGGTCTGCGCCATCTCCTCCTTCTTGGCCGGATCAAGAGGTTTTCGCGGAGGCCGTGGTCGAAGCGGAGGTGGTGGATACGAATACTGTCCACCGGGCGGTTGCTGGCCCATGGGACGTTGCTGCCATCCCTGGTCCCCTGGCTGCGGTGGGTGCTGCTGTTGCCATGGCGGCTGCGGAGGCTGCCCCTGCCACTCAGGCTGGGAGCTGGGCTGCGGTGGGTACTGCTGTTGCCATGGCGGCTGGGAACCCGATTGCTGGTCTGGCTGGCCCTGCCACGGCCGTTGGGGGCTGGGCTGCGGCGGGTACTGCTGTTGCCCCTGCCACACAGGCTGCGAACCCAATGGCGGATCAGGCTGACCCTGCCACGGCGGCTGCGAAGGCTGACCCTGCCACGGCGCCTGCGAAGGCTGACTCTGCCACACAGGCTGGGAGTTGGTCTGCGGTTCAGTCTGAGCCTGCCACTGCGGCTGTGAAGGCTGTGTCAGCCAATCAGTCTGCCCATCCACGGGACGAGCCCACCCCACTCCGGAATCGTCGGGTGCCGGCGGTGGGGGCTCATTGCCCATTGGTGAGTGATTACCAGAAGGCGTCGATTCCATGGCATCAACCTAGCTGTCAAACGCTACCTAGCTGTTGCTGCTCTCCGACATCCTCGCCAGGTCCTCGGGGCCGAAGGCCTGGGGAAGAACCTGCTCCAGCGTCCAGACCCCCTCGGGGGTGTCCAACAGCAGGTCCTTGCCGCCATGCTCCTGAAGCAGTTGACGGCAACGGCCACAGGGCATGATCAACTCCCCGTTCCCGTTGACGCAGGTGAAAGCCACCAGTCGTCCGCCACCACCCGCCACGAGCGACGAGATGAGCCCACATTCGGCGCACAGGGTCACCCCGTACGCAGCGTTTTCCACGTTGCATCCCACAACAAAGCGGCCATCGTCCACGAGCGCCGCGGCTCCCACTCGATAGTTCGAGTAGGGCGCGTGGGCGCGCTGCGACACCAGCTTGGCCTGCGAGCGCAGTTCCTCCCAGTCAATCTCCAGACCTGTTCCGAACTCCAGACTTCCTCCGAATACCACGTCACTCCTTCCGGAAGTGTTCGCCGTCGGCTGCTGGGGCCCGGACACGTCCCACGAGCCCAGCGACCGCGATGATGGTGGCCACGTAGGGCAGCATCAGCAGGAATTGGCTGTCGATGGGGCTGCCGAGCGGATTCAAGGTCTGCCCCAGCTGGGTCACAAACCCGAAGAAGAGGGCCATGAGAGCCGCGTACACAGGGTGCCAACGCCCCATGATGAGGGCAGCCAGTGCGATGAAGCCGTTGCCGACGGTCATGTCGGGGCGGAAGGAGCCCGTGGAGCCGATCGTGAAGTAGGCGCCGCCGAAGCCGGCCATGGCACCGCCGAGCACAACGGCTGCGAACTTGGTGGCCACCACGTTGATGCCCACGGTGTCAGCAGCATGCGGATGCTCGCCCACGGCCCGGACCCTGAGTCCCCATTTGGTTTTGAACAACAGGAACCACACGAAGGGCACCATCAGGATGGCCAGATAGGCCAGAGCCGTCTGGTTGAACAGGATGGGGCCAAGGAATGGGATTTTGGAAAGTCCGGGAAGAGCAATTCTCGACATGATGGGTACCGCGTTGTACCTTGCTGTGTCCTCTTTCACCAACTGATGGAAGAGGAAGCCCGTGAGACCGGCTGCCAGCAGGTTGATGACGACGCCGAGGACGACGTGGTCCACGAAGTACTTGAGTGCGAACAACGCCAGGAGACCACCCATGGCCATACCGGCCAGGATGGCGGCGATGAGGGCGGCCACCAAGGACTTCGTGATCGAACCCGTGATCGCCCCGGCGAAGGCCGCAGTCAGGAACTGGCCCTCGATGGCGATGTTCACGACGCCCGCCCGCTCGGACAGCGCGCCACACAGCGCGCCGAAGACCAGCGGCGTCGCAACTGCAAGGGTCCCCTGCAACTGGTTCGTCATGGTGAAGACCGCCGCACTACCGGCGGCCGCCCAGGCGATGAGCCCAAGGAGGAGAGCGATGCCACCCACGACACCGGCAATGGTGGCGTACTGGCGGCTGAGCTTCCCCGAGAGGTAGCCAGCCGATGCCAGTAGCACCAGTGCTGCGCACACCGCGACAGTGGCAGCTCCCGGCAGCGCAATCGTGGGCAACTGGACTGCGTCGAAGGCGTCGGAGAGAGCGATCATGGCATCTCCCTGTGTCCCGAAGAACGCCCAGACGAGGAGGAGCCCGACGACGCCGAGCAACACGCCGGTGGAGATCCGCTGGATACGGTCCTCCCTGGCCTCCACCTTGTCGAGGGCGGTGGCGCTGTTGACCGAACCGCTCTGGGTGGTGATCTGGGTGCTCATGCCGTGGCCTCCTTTGCACTGGTGTCAACGCGCTTGGTTCGCTTCTCCCGCAGGACGGGCACGAGCCACAGCACGAAGGCCGGGGCAGCAACGAACAACACGATGAGGGCTTGAATCAGGTTGGTGAGATCTGAGGGCGTCTGAGCCTGGGCAGCCATCGTGAGTCCACCCGCCTTGAGAGCACCGAACAGCAGACCCGCCAGCACGACTCCGAGTGGTCGCGACCGCCCGAGCAGTGCAACGGTGATGGCGTCGAATCCGACGGTGCCAACAATGCCCAGCGACAGTTGGGTGGGGTAGCCCGTCAACAGGGTGGGCGTGAGTACCGCCTGGGCTCCGGCGAGGCCACCGAGGCTGCCTGCAACCGCCATGGCGATGATGGTTGTCCGGGAGACGCTCATGCCTGCAGTTGCCGCTGCGTAAGGATTTTGGCCCACGGCCCGGATGCGGAACCCGAGCGTTGTGCGCTCCAACAGCCACCACACCGCGGCTGCTGCTATCAGCGCGATGAAGAAGCCAAGCGTGAGCCGGGTTCCGGCGAGCCTGGGCATGGTGGCAGAGAACTGCACTACGGGCGAGATGGGGTCCGATCGTCCCGGCTGCTGCAGGAGTTGGGTGGTAAGCAGGAACTGCAACATGTACAGCGCGATGTAGTTGAGCATGATGGTGACGATGACCTCGTGGGCGCCCGTCTTTGCCTTCAGGAAACCGGCGATGCCGCCCCACAGGGCGCCGAACACCATGGCCATGACCAGAGCGAAGGGAATGTGGATGAACAGTGGGAGACCCGTGAACGAGAAGCCCACATAGGCACCAACGAGGGCCCCCCAGACGGCCTGTCCCTGCGCACCGATGTTGAACAGTCCGGCACGGAAGGCCAGCGCGACTCCCAGACCAGCGCAGATCAGCGGAGCAGCCTGGGCACTGGTCTCGGTGATGGCCCGCCACGATCCCACGGAGCCACGCAGCAGCGCTCCATAGGCCGTCGAGATCTTCTCCCAGGCAGCACCCAGGGCATCACTGGGTTGGTCGAAGAAGTAGGCGAATTTGGACAGCACGTCCTGGTCAGCCACCACCATGACGATGGCACCCGTGACGAAGGCGAGAACGAACGAGATCAGCGTCACCACCACTCCGACCCATGAGCGTGATCGCGGACGCTTGGTTGGAGCGGCGGATCCGGCTGGGCTGGACGACAATTCCTTCTCTTCCACCAGATCCTCAGACATCTGCCTTCTCCGTCCTGCTGTTCTCAATGCTGCTCTTGGCTTCCTCGTAGCTGACGCCGGCCATCATGAGGCCCAGGACGTCGCGGCGGGTGTCAGGACCGACGATTCCGACGATCCGCCCCCGATACATCACGGCGATACGGTCTGCCAGGGACTCCACCTCCTCCAGCTCCGTGGAGACGATC
>CBDTVQ010000010.1:0-17088 GCA_965364045.1 uncultured Tessaracoccus sp.
CCACGGCTGGCACGGCCACGGCCGCTGAGGTCCAGGGATTCACGCCCATGCCCACCGGTTCGCTGCAGTACTTGCGCACCACATCCATCAGCTGACCCAGCCCCGGGCATGGCACCTTGGATTAACCGGTGCCATGCCCGGCGGTCCAACCACGGATCCTCATGTCACGAATAATCTCCAATCCGGTCCTGCGGCGCATCTTCGCGGCCCTGGGGACACTGCTCGGAGTCGCGGTCTTCGTCTTCATCATGCTGCGGGCCATCCCCGGCAGTCAGATCACGGCCGGTCTGGGCACGGAAGCGGCGGCGCTGACCCCCGCCCAAAAAGCTGCACTGGAGGCGTACTACGGCATTGATCAACCACTCTTGATCCAGTTCTTCAGCTGGCTCGGCAACATTTTCACGGGCAATCTCGGCTTCTCCTCCCGTGCGCAGGAGAGCGTGCTCGTGCTTACGACTCAGTCGCTGCCCGTAACGCTTGAGCTCGCGGTGTTCTCGATCCTGCTTGCTCTGATCATCGGGGTCCCTCTGGGGATGCTGTCGGCATCCCGACCGGACAGTCCTCGCGACGCCGTCGGGCAAATCGTGGGGTTGGCGGGGCTATCGGTGCCCGCCTTCCTCCTCGCGACGACTCTGTTGGCGGTCTTCGCATCGTCCTTCGGCTTCAACCCGAACGGCAAGGGTTTCGCCTACTTCTTTGAGGATCCCGTGCTCAACCTGCTGCAGATGGCGATGCCAGCCTTCGTCCTCGGCTTCGGTATCGCGGCACCCATCATGCGCACCACCCGCACCGCGGTTCTGGAAATTCGGGCGAACGACTTCATTCGGACGGCGCGGGCCAAGGGCGTCGGCGGACGTCGGTTGCAGCTGAAACATGTACTGGGCAACGCGCTCGTGCCCATCGTGACCATGACGGGGTTGCAGTTCGGGTATCTGCTCGGTGGCGCCGTCGTGGTGGAGCAAATCTTCTCGCTGCCAGGAATCGGCCGCCAGGTACTGCTCGGCATCCAGCAGAAGGAGTATGCGCTGGTGCAGAGCACGGTTCTCATCATCGCCCTGTTCTTCGTCCTTGTGAATCTGGCGACGGATCTGCTCTACCGAGTCATCGACCCCCGGGTGCGTGCGGCATGAGCGACATGTCCCAGACATCGACCCTGCCTTCCGTCCAGGGCCGCACAACGGAGCGGATCCGGCTCCTGCTGCACACCCGCAGTGGAGTGATCGGTCTTGTTCTCATCGTCGCTCTCGCCATTCTCAGTGTGCTGTCCACATTCGGATGGTTGCCCTTCGACGCCATCTCTCAGGATCCTCCGTCACGTCTCCAGGCACCATCCGGTACCCACTGGTTCGGCACCGATCAGTTTGGTCGGGATGTGTTCGCCAGGGTGGCCGCCGGTGTCGCCAACTCGGCACTCATCTCCGTTGTTGCCGTCACATTTGCGACCGTCGTCGGGACCCTTGCCGGTGTCGTGGCAGGTTTCTACCGTGGTGTCTCTGACGGCGTGATTTCTGGCGTCACCAACGTCCTGTTTGCGTTCCCGCCCCTGCTGCTTGCGCTCACCCTGGCGTCGGTGTTCGAACGCAACTGGTTCACCATCGCCGTGGCCATTGCCATCGTCTACGTCCCCATCTTCATCCGCGTGACGAGAGGGCCCGTCCTGTCGCTGAGGGAGGTCGAATACGTCAAGGCGGCCACCAGTACGGGGCAGAGCCGTATGAGGATCATGTTCCGACACGTACTGCCCAATATCACCTCCATCGTGATCGTCCAGGTCACGCTGTCGCTGTCCTGGGCAGTCCTGACGGAGGCCGCACTCAGCTTCCTCGGCCTCGGCACTCCCCCACCCGCACCGTCACTGGGATCCATGATCTTCGAGGCACGGACGCTGGTGAGCATCGCGCCGTGGACCATGATCGCCCCCGGCGTAGTGATCGTCCTGCTCGTCGTAGGGCTGAATCTTCTGGGCGATGGACTCCGCGACGCCCTTGACCCCAGGAACAGAGGAAAACGATGACAACAATGCGAGTGCTCGGCATGATTTCAGGGACATCACACGACGGTATCGACGTGGCCATCGTCGAGTTCGAGATGAGCAACGAGGGCCTCCTGACGGGGCGGCTGATCCACGAATCGGTCAGCCCCTATTCGCCGGAGCTCCGCGCGCGACTCATCGCCGCCCTCCCCCCGGCGAGCACGACGTTGGGAGAAATCTGCGAACTCGACACACTCATGGGGCAGGAATTCGCCGACGCCGCGGCGGCAGCATCGGACAGCGTGGGCGGAGTGGATGCCGTCGCCTCCCACGGGCAGACCGTCTTCCACTGGGTGGATGGTCAACACGCGCTCGGTACCCTGCAGATCGGGCAACCGGCATGGATTGCGGAAAGGCTTGGGGTCCCCGTCGTCTCGGACATCCGCATCCGGGATATCACGGCCGGGGGCCACGGCGCCCCATTGGTGTCCTTCCTGGACGACCTGCTGCTGCGTAGCCACGAAGGCCCCAGCGCTGCGCTGAATCTGGGCGGCATCTCGAACATGACCGTCGTCACACCCGATTCCTTGTTGGCCTACGACATTGGCCCCGCAAATGCGCTCATCGACGCGGTGATCGTTGACCAACAGCTCAATGACCTGGGGTATGACCAGGACGCCCGGATCGCCAGCACCGGCATCGTCGATGATGCCCTGCTCGCTCTGCTTCTCGATGATCCCTACTACGATCTCAAGCCCCCGAAGAGCACCGGCAAGGAGCACTTTCACCTGGGCCACGTGAGGGCAGCCGAGAAGGAGCTGGGGCGGACCCCGGAGCCGGAAGATCTTGTGCGCACACTCACGGAGCTGACGGTGCGCACGGTGTCCGTCGACATCGAACGATCCGGCGTGGGATTCCTTGCGGTCTCCGGTGGCGGCTGTCACAACCCGCTCATGCTGGAGGGCATCCGCCAGGCTCTGCCAGCCGTCACTGTGGTGCTCACCGACGAGCTGGGGGCTCCCAGCGACAGCAAGGAGGCCATCGCCTTCGCGCTCATCGGGTGGTGCACGCTGCACGGCGTTCCGGCGACGGTTCCGGGTGGGACCGGGGCTTCCGGATCCCGAGTGCTCGGCACGATCACCCCCGGCACCGGCCCACTGATCCTGCCCCCACCCGTCGACGGCGGCATCCGTTCGCTCACGCTCACGACGGCCCCCAGAAGATGACCGTCCACCTGCGCCGCGCAACCACCGACGACTGCGACGCCATCGTCGATGTCTTCCTCGGCTGCTGGAGGCGGAGCTACGCGGACGTCCTTCCGCCCGCCGCCATCGATGCCATGACCGACGAACGTGCCGCGGCGCTCTGGGCCCGGCTCCTGACGGAAGCCGTCGGGACCACGCTCGTCGCCGAGGACGGGCCCCACGTGATGGGCGTCACACGATTCGAGACCCACGGCAGCACTGGCATCGTTCAGTCCTTGTACGTGGCCCCGCACGCCCAAGGACGGGGCGTCGGCGCCCTGTTGTTGGGTCGAGCCACCGAAGCCATGACCAAGGACGTCCCGCGCAGCCTCGTGCTGTGGGTGTTCGCCGACAATGCGGCCTCCATCGGGTTCTACCGGCGTCTCGGGTGGCTGCCCGACGACGGGTCCCGCACCCAGGACGAGTTCGGCGTGCTGGAAGTCCGGCTCGCCTTCCAGAGGGTGACACCGTGACCACCCGGGTGACGCAGTTCCCGGAAGGAGAGAGTACAGAATGCGTTCTTCAGCACGTGGTGGACACCATGGTCTCCCCGTCCCCCCACGCGCCTGCGGGCTGCGTCCTGGGAATCGAGGTGGCAGGCACCCGAACGGTCGTGACCGCCGGTGCGGCCTCGCCTGAGCACGCCGCCCCGATGGAGCGGGCGACCCTGTTCGACCTGGCCTCGGTGTCCAAGGTGGTCGGCACCACCAGCTCCCTTCACAGGCTCGCCAGCATGGGCCTGCTGGACGTCGACGCCACCGTCAGGCGACTCATCCCGAGCTTTGGGGGCGCGGACTCCACCACCGTGCGCGAACTGCTCCAGCACCGCGCTGGACTGTGGGACTGGCAGCCGATCTACCTGGCGCCCGGCGGGCAGGAGTATCCGTTCCGGGTCATCGACGGATTGCCGTTGCGATACTCCCCCGGCAAGGAACGTCACTACTCCGACCTGGGTTTCATGACACTGGGCCGGATCGTCGAGGCGGTCGCGGGGGTTCCGCTGGAGACTGCGGTGCGCGAACTGGTCGCAGATCCACTGGGCTTGGGGCCCTTCTCCTACGGCCCCGTCAGCGCCACCAGCATTGCAACCAGCGGGTTCGACGACCGAATAGAGCGAAGAATGGTCGCCACCGGAGACCCCCATCCTGTGCTCTGGAGCGACGACGGGTTCCCGTGGCGGACCGGACCCATCCGTGGAACGGTGAATGACGGCAACTGTGCCCACGCATTCGGCGGCATCGCCGGTCATGCCGGCCTGTTCTCGACGGTCGACAGCCTGCTCGACGTTGGCGCGGCCCTCAGCGCCGCCGATGATTTCCCCTCCATGTGGGAACCGCATGTGACGGCCCAGTTCTTCGCCGCGGGGCCGGACGCCGACCAGGCGCTGGGCTGGCGACGCGGTGAGCTCCTCGTCGCCGGTGCACCGATGACTCTGCTGTGGCATCCGGGTTTCACCGGCACCGCCATGGGCTTCGTGCCGGATGCCCACCTCTGCGTCGCATTCGCCTCGAATCGTCTCCTGGCCGACCACCCGCAGACGACGACGTCACTCTGGCAACACGTACTCCACGCGCTCACCCAGATCCTCGGAACTCAGGAGTGAGACAAGCCATGGATCGAGACACCCCCATCCTGCGCATCACCGGCCTCTCGGTGCAGTTCACCTCGGGACGCGAACTCGTGACCGCCGTCCGGGACGTCTCCATCGACGTGTCGGCCGGAGAGACGGTGGCGGTGGTCGGCGAGTCCGGGTCCGGGAAATCCACGACGGCCTCCGCCATCAACCGGCTGCTGCCGGAGAACGGACGCATCACCTCGGGCAGTATTCTTTTCGATGGGCGCGAGATGACGGAGCTCCCTGAGAACGAGATGGTGCACCTGCGCGGGGCTGGCATTGGCCTTGTGCCTCAGGACCCGATGTCGAACCTGAATCCGCTGATGCGCATCGGTGACCAGATTGCCGAGGCGTTGGAAGTCCACAACCTGGCGCGTGGCGCCCAGAGTCAGGCGCGGGCGGTGGAACTCCTCGACATGGTGGGGATTCCGGACGCCGCCCAGCGGGCTCGCCAATACCCTCACGAGTTTTCTGGCGGGATGCGCCAGCGCGCTCTCATCGCGATGGGGCTGGCGTGCAAACCTCGACTCCTCATCGCCGACGAGCCCACCTCCGCGCTGGACGTCACGGTGCAGCGCCGCATCCTAGACCAGCTCGACGCCCTGACCGACGAGATGGGTACGGCCGTGTTTCTCATCACGCACGATCTGGCACTGGCCGCCGAGCGTGCCGACCGCATCGTGGTGATGTTGCAGGGCCAGATCGTCGAGGAGGGGACCTCGCGCCAGATCTTCACTTCACCCCAGCACGAGTACACCCAACAGCTGCTCGCAGCCGCCCCGAGCCTGTTGACAGCCCGCACTGCGATGAGTGCGCAGTCCCAGGGTTCCCCGCTCCTCAGGGCCACCAATGACCGCTCGCGGTCGGGTCACTCGGAGGTGCCGCTGGTTGAGGTCCGCTCCCTGTGCAAGACGTTCGATCTCAGGCGCCCCCGCCCCGGGGAGCCTGACACGCTCACGGCGGTGGACGACGTCAGCTTCACCATCCCCCGGGGTAGCACCGTGTCCATCGTCGGTGAGTCTGGCTCCGGCAAGTCGACGATTGCGAACATGGTGCTGGCCCTGGAGCCCATCACCTCCGGCTCGATCCTGTTCGACGGCGTAGACCTCGCTGCCCTGAGGGGACGCGACCTGTTCGCCTTCCGTAGGCGCGTGCAGCCCGTTTTCCAGAATCCCTACGCCTCCCTCGACCCTCGCTACACCGTCGAACAGTCCATCGTCGAGCCGCTTCGAGTGCATCGCGTTGGCACCACGGCGAGCCGACGCCAGCGGGTTGCTGACCTACTGGATCAGGTGTCCATGCCCGCCTCGATGGCGTCACGATTGCCGCATGAGCTGTCCGGTGGGCAGAGGCAGCGGGTCGCAATCGCCCGTGCGCTGACCCTGGAGCCGGATCTCGTCGTTCTGGACGAGGCAGTGTCAGCGTTGGACGTTCTCGTCCAGGCTCAAACGCTGGAACTACTTGCCGAACTGCAGCAACGCCTGGGCCTCAGCTACCTCTTCATCAGCCATGACCTCGCCGTCGTCCGCATGATCTCGGACTTTGTGCACGTGATGCGGCAGGGGCGCATTGTCGAGTCCGGCGCACCGGAAGAGATCTTTGATGCTCCACAACAGGAATACACCAAGGAACTGCTCGATGCGATTCCCGGCTCACACCTGGTCTTGTGATCGGAAGGACGCTTTTCACACACGGAACGCAGTGATGGCCCGGACCGATCAGGACCGCCATCCGTACTTTTGTCACTGCTAGGCTCTGTTTGGACCATCCCCGCATGCCGTGACGCCTGGAGCTCGAGCATGGCCGTCCTTCGAGGCACTGCTCGGGTGGGGGTCGTCGACATGCAACCGCCGACGGGGTGGGCCTCGCTGCTCTCGCCATTGGCCCATATCGCCTGCTGGATGGGCGGCTCGGACATTCATTCCCGTACATGGAGTGCGGTGGAGGGTGGGTGCACCGGGGTGACGTCGGCAACCGTCCGCGGAGAGCACATCGTCGCGATGGCCGGGACCCATGGCGTCAGTGGAGTGAGTCGTCTGCCGGACCCCGCCGATAGCCGGTGAACGTCACACGCAACCCAGTGCGCGTCGGGGCAGCGCAGAAGATCCCTGCTTCCACGCCGAGATCAGGAGCGAGGTTGGCCACACGCACCAACCGCCACGGTTCTGCCTCCACGCGTGCCCGGATGGTGACGGCATCGCCGTCGCGGCTGGCCCGGACGGTCACGATGCGTCCCGCCCACTCCGGAACCGGTGCCGCAGACCAGTCAGAGGTGCCATGGGTCACGACGGCGCCCACCTGCGGTGCACCGTCGGCAGCCTCAACCCCGGCTTTGATCCACTCCGTGTCCGAAGCCCAAAGGAAGATGCCTGCCTGATCGAACTGCTCGGTGTAGTCGAGCAGGAACGACACCTCAATGGCCTCGCTGCTGCCGAGTGGTTCAAGCAACGCGTGCTCCGAGTCGTGGACGAAGCCATAAGAGGTGTGACGCCACGCATCGCTGCCCTCCTCAGCCGTGACGACGAGGCGGTCCGCGTCCACGGCTACGGCCGACGGCTCGTGGGTCCAGTGGCCCCTCGCCAGCAACCCGGACAGCCCAGTCGCTCCGTGTTCTTGCTCTCCTGTGGTCATGCCACCATCCTCGCCCATGAGACAGCGGGGGCCCGGGAAATCCGGTTCCCGTCGGTGCTCGCGTCCTCAGCACCGTCCCTACGAAGCCACAAAGAACTCCAGGGCGGTGCCGTCGGGATCCTTGAAGCTCAGGGCGCTGCCGTACTCGACGTCCTGCACACCGCTGTGGTCAATGCCGAGGGACTCCAAGTGCTGCGCCCACTCGAACAACTCGTCACGGGATTCGCAGGAGAAACCAAACACCTGAAAGACAATTCTAGGACAGCGATGGCGCGGCTGACTGACCCACGATGATCGTGGAACATCCCTCGGATGTCGTGACCACAACTTTCATCACCCATCCGGCATGGTTCGTGTGCGGGCATGGGACTTGTGTCCAACGACTGATTGGATTGCCCGAGGCATCTGACAAGAGTCAGAAGACAAAGCGGTGACAACGATCGAGGTTCCGACAATTTATTCAGTCAGCCGTTCAAGTACCTCCATCGCTCGACGCGCGGCCATCGTGATTCTTGCAGTGACGCTCCTCGCCTCCGGTCTGCTCACAGTTCTTGCTCCCAGCGCAGCGGCTGACTCCACAGGCTCGGTTTACACCACGCCCGGAAAGCAGACTGTCAACGGCCGTCAGTGGCGCACCACGTGCGAGAAGTACTCCAGCAATGTCTACAGATGCCAAGCGGACATCTGGGCGACTCAAGTGCGCAAGAAGCCAGCCGGAACCGGTTACGAGATGGTGCACGGCTGGGCGTTCAACAACCTCACCTATCTCCCATCGGCCCACAGCTTCTGGTCAGGCAATCCACTGGCGACTCCCGGCGAATTCCAGTCGAAGGGCAGAAAGTGGAAGACCGAGTGCAACAACGCCTGGACCGGCACCAATGGATGCAGGTCCTTCATCTGGGCAGATGTCGTCGGAGCTGATCTTGACCGGAATGGGAACAGACGATTCACTCCTGACAAGAAGTGGCTGTTCAACAACATCGTGCAGTTCGGGACAACGACGGAGCCACCGCCCATCGAAAAGCCGCAGGATTGCGCCCTCACGGTTGAGGGGATCCAGCTCACTATCGCTGCGAGTCAGGACACCGTCACGGCGGTGAAGACCTCCGGAACACGAGCCACAGTGACCATGGTGGAGCGCGTCGCCGGAACTCGATGTGACACCCGCGTGGTGTTCCGAGACACGACCGGGCGGATTGGCTACGGAGGCGTTACCCCCGCGGCCACTCGCCGACAGGACACCGGAACCACGCCGTCCGGAGTATTCACGGTCAAGGACGCTTTCGGTATCAAGTCGAGTCCCTGGACAGAACTTGCATGGCGGAATGTGGGGCCCAACTCCTACTGGGTACTGGACAGCAAATCCCGCTATTACAACCAATGGCGCGATGGAGCACTCGGCGGCTTCAACAAGCAGAATTCCGAACATCTCATCACGTACCCGGGCGAATACAACTACGCCGCAGTCATCGACTACAACCGCTCACCAGCCATCAAGGGCAAGGGCGGCGCCATCTTTCTCCACGTCCACGGAAAGGGCGCAACTGCCGGCTGCGTCTCCATCACCGAGACGAACATGTTGGCCTACCTCCAACACGTCGCTGCGGGCGACACGATCGGCATTCAGTAGTGTCAATCGAGCCACGCATCACGGCTGGCTGCGACCGGACTGGACAACGGATCCGGCGTCACCATCGAGGCATGACAAGCAAGCCGAAGTAGCCGGCGCCCACACCTCACCCGGGTCCATCACCACGATGTGAGTTTCTCGGCCGCCACGATCAGCCGCCACTTCACCCAATACTGAACCGCTTGGGTTCGATCGAGATTCCGGTGTTCCGGTGACGGGGAAGGTGACTCGTGGTTTGATGTGGGCATGGCGAGTATGCCGGCCGCTGTCGCGGCCGAGATCGAGCTGCTGGGTGACGCAGTGGATGCCGTCGTGCCCGCGAAGACGGCGAACACACTGCTGGTCGCCAGCTGGAACATCCGGGCCTTCGGCGGCCTGACCGAGAGCTGGAATGCCGCCCCAAGTGCCTCTCCCAAGCGGGACTGGCGCGCTGTCGCGTTGATCGCCGAACTGATTTCCCACTTCGATGTGGTCGCCATCCAGGAGGTGAAGCGCAACACGGCCGCGCTGCGATTCCTTCTCGAGCAGCTGGGCCCGTCGTGGCGATTCATCACCTCGGATGTCACCGAGGGCGACCAAGGCAATAGCGAGCGGCTCGGGTTCGTCTTCGACACAACCCGGGTCCAGCCGTCCGGGCTGGTTGGGGAGATCGTGATCCCTCCGTCGGCTGGGAACCCGGTGAAGCAGTTCGCCAGGACGCCATATGCGGCGAGCTTCTCCCGTGGCGGCGTCGAGTTCATCCTGACGACGGTTCACGTGTTGTGGGGCGCAAGCGTCGATGAGCGGCTGCCGGAGATCACCGCGTTCGCGAACTGGATGCGTGCCTGGGCCGACCGGCGCGGAGACTGGAACAACAACCTCCTCGTGCTGGGAGACTTCAACCTCGATCGCCTCGGCAATCCGTTGTATGAGGCGTTCGTCTCCACAGGGCTGTGGCCGCCATCCGAGTTGAACGCTGTTCGTCGGACAATCTTTGACAAAGCCAAGAGCAGGAACTTCTACGATCAGATCGCCTGGTTCAAGACCCTCACCGACGACCAGCCGTTGGCGGAGGTGATGACCTCACTCAGCTACACCGGCCATGCCGGCTCCTTCGATTTCGTGCCGCACGCCTTCGCTGGCCTGACCCGCAATAGTTTGTCGTGGCGGATCTCAGACCACTACCCATTGTGGGTCCAGTTCACGATCTCCCACTGAGAAGTCCTCAGTAAGACAATGCCTCGCAAATCGTATGGGTTGTGTCTACTCCCCGTCTGCGAGCGGTGGGCCAAGCACCTCCAGGCCGAACGATGCCCCGACCAGGTTCCACTTCGGCAGTTCGACATCTGGTGACTGTCCGTCCGGGCCCGGTAGTCGACGCTCGGTAGCTGGAATTCCAACTTCGTCGTAAAGGTCGAATAAACCTCCGGGGGAGGCAAACCCGACGAATCGGACAGGTGTGCTTCCCGTGACCCGGAAGGCGTGGGGCAGTCCGATCGGGAGGTAGATGAAATCACCAGCGCCGAGGTGGAAGATCTCATCTCCGGCTCTATAGGTCATCGTGCCCTCGAGCAGGAAGAACGCCTCCGCTTCCTTGGTGTGCCGGTGCAGGGGTGTTGCCGTTCCCGGCGGCTGGGTGACGACAGCGACGTCGAGCCCCCCGCTCTCACCTCCCGCGATCAAACGTTCGAACAAGGATCCCATGGCCCAAGTGGCTGGCGCAGTCCCAGCGGGGCGATGCACAACACCTGAGGTGGAATGGGCTGGAGGTGCATCCATGACTGTCTCCCAATTGGTTCGGATCGACTTCGGATCAATAATGATACGCTAAACCGCATGCCAGCTCCTGTCAAGAGACGCCGATACAATGCTCCCCGCCGGACAGAAGCTGCCACGGCGACGCGAAACCAGATCATCGCCGCGGCACGAGAACTGTTCACTCGCGATGGGTACCAACAGACAGCCATGTCCACGGTCGCTGACCTGGCTGATGTGTCCGTGGACACCATCTACACCTCGGTGGGCACGAAACCCACTCTCGTCAGAGCCGTCATCGACGACGTTCTCGGAGAGGGCCGGGGCCTGGTTGCGGCAACGGCGCGTGGCTACGTCGAGGAGATTCGGGCGACGGTCGGCGCGGCCAACAAACTCGCGATCTACGCCCAAACCCTGGGCCGGCTGCAACCCGTTCTGGCACCCCTGACTGAGGCGCTGCGTGATGCAGGAGCGCTGGATCCCTCGTGCCAAAAGCTCTGGCGCGAACTTGTCGATCGGCGGGCCACAAACATGCGAATGCTCGCATCTGACCTGCGAACGACGGGCGAACTACGCGACGATCTCGACAACGACACTGTTGCGGATCTCATCTGGGCGACCAACTCTCCCGAGTACTTTCTGCTCTTGACCTCACGTGGTTGGACCACCGAGAGGTACAGCAACCACCTCATCGATCTCTGGCCTCGGCTTCTGCTCCAGTCACCGTAGTGCCCAGTTGTCGTTCGAGCCTGCAGGGAGTGCACCTCGACACACGTGAGCGGGCGACGCAATTCATCGGTCTGCCCGGCGCACCATCTCGTTGGCGATCCAGCGCGCCGTGTCCCGGGTGCACGCCCCCGGCTCACTGAAGTTCACGGCGAAGATGCCTGTGATCTCAGTCAGCGTAGGGATTCCCTGGAGTGCGAGGACCGCGTCGGCTTCTGCTGCGTACTCGTCCCGTGGAGCACCGCCCTCGATCAAACCCACCGGGTCTGCCTCGGCCAGAATCCTGATCAATTCGCTGCGCGCAATGGCCATGCCGATGAGCCTAGAAGACTTGCGAGTCTTTCGCCCCCCTTCAGGAACACAGCCCGTCTGCGGGTCAGGGCCGAAGGATCGCGACGCCAGACGTGCGCTCGCGCCCGCTTGAGTTCCAGAAGGATCTTGTGGTTCAGAGTGTCGCTGAAGTCCAAGCCCGCCAACTGGGCCGTGCATCGTTTCCCATCTGGGGCCCGGCACGGCACGCTGAACTCATGACCGTCGAAACCCGTCCGTTGCGCATCTTGTTCCATTCGCCCCAGATCCCGAACAACACGGGTGCGGCGATGCGACTAGCGGCGGTGACCGGTGCCGAGCTGCACTTGGCGCGACCACTCGGATTCGACATGGACGACGCCAAGCTCCGTCGCGCTGGCCTCGACTATCGCGACAAGGCTGCGACCTTCGTCCACGACTCCCTGCCCGACGCCTACAACGCCCTGCTGCCCGCCAGGGTGTTTGCCTTCACTGCACACGCCGACACCGCCCACACCGACGTTGCCTACCAACCCGGGGATGTCCTCCTGTTCGGCCCGGAGCCCACCGGCCTCGCGGCCGCCGTACTGGCAGACGCTCGGATCACCGAGCGTCTCCGGATCCCCATGCGATCCGGAATGCGTTCCTTGAACCTCTCCAACGCGGCAGCTGTAGCCGTCTACGAAGCCTGGCGCCAACTTGGCCACCCGGGCGCTGGAGTGTGATGGAGCTCGGGATGACGTTGTTCGTCATCATGCGCAGGTCGTCCCCGTACCCGGACAGATCGATGGCCCAGCCCGTAGCCCGATACCCCATCGCGACGCGGACTCCCCCATCAACCGGGGACCCGGGGAGAGTTCCATTCGTCGTTCGACCCCGCAGTTCAACAGCGGTGACGCGGTCGGCTGGGCGTTCACTCGGGGAGGTCGCCGCCGTTCTGCAGGTCGGAGCCCCACCCTGCGGTCAAGAGAATGTCCGCCCCCTGCGTGTCTTCAACAAGTCGGGCGAGCAGTTCCGAGGCGGTTCTCGAGCGCAGCAGCGCGTACTGGTCCATCGAGTTGAGGGGTGCGATGCCGGCGACCTGCCAGATGCGCTCCGCCAACTCGGGCGATAGTTCTATGTTGGCCGGCCAAGGGACTTCGACGAACTCGCTCGCCCTCGAGATGGTCGTACGCACCACAGCCTCGGCCCCGCCCAGCTCTGAGGGGGTGGAGTCGTTGAACTCCACGGCCGCGAGCTCGCGAACCTGGGCCCGCGGGAACGGGTCATCCTGCAACCAGCGGACCACCTCGAACCGTGCGGCACCGGTCGCGAGCAGCTCGATCGAGTCCGCGGTCTGTTCCATCGAAACGATGCGTGCCACCGTGCCCACCCCGAACCGCTGGTCGCCGCCCCCAACCTCGGAGCCTCGCTCGATCAGCACCACTCCGAACTCGTGCTCAGTCTCCCCGAGCACCGACGAGAGCATCGCGACGTAGCGCGGTTCGAAGACTCGAAGCGACAACGGCATGCCTGGAAAGAGCACGGATCCGAGCGGGAACATCGCTAGCTCACGCGTGGTACCGGTCATGACAACGATTCTGTCGGACGCGGGCCGGCGAAGCGAGCCCCCCACCCGAGGACCATCCACCAGCATGTACGAGAAAGGACCAACCCTGCTGCTCGCGGCAAGAGCGGATGTCCGCCAGGCTGACCGAATACTGAGCTGGTGCGCGCATGGCTCGAACGACGGCGTCGCGACGAGGAGGTGCTTTGTCAAACAACAACGCTGCCAGACCATGAGCGCAAGGGTGACCGATCGCACGGCTGTGATTCTGCCGTCATCACGTTGCGACGCGATCGTGCCGGGGCCCGGGAGATGTTTCCAGGCCTCGGCACGATGGCACTTCAGCGGTGTGTCAGGAGAACAGCACGATGTTGTTGAAGACCTCCTTGGTGACCCAGCCGTAGACAACAGGCTTTCCTGGTGTGGCGATGTTCTGGATCACGTTGGCCGTGACGTAGGACCGACATCCGTTGCCGCCGGTGGCCGGCGTATTGCATTCGGTCCTCCACCGACGTCCATCAAGAGCAGCCCAGGAGCCGGTCTTGGCCAGCGGATTGCCTGCCCACACTGACTTCTTGGCGGGCAGGTAGGTGAGGTTGTTGAAGCTCCAGCCCAGCTTCGTGACGAACTTTCCGTTCACCTGGGTCACCGTGGTGGCCTGGATGAGGGTGCGGCAGCGCTGAGTGACGGAGTACGGCTCGCAAGACGTGAACCAGTGTCGCCCGTTGTAGTCGTGGTATCCGGGTGTGGTGTAGAGCGCTCCCGGATACGAGGGGGTAGGCGGCTTGGTGACCGGCGGAGTGGTCGTTGGGGTGCAGTTGGTGGCCCCAACTTCGACGATTCCGCTGATCTCGACAGTGTTCCCGTCGGCGTCCTTGGTGGGGCTTGCCTTCCATCCGTCGGGGATGGTGGTGAAGGCATGGCCGTCGCTGGCGGTGGCGATGATCAGGTACTTTCCAGCCGATAGCGAACTGAGATCACCGGCCTTGGTGCCGGTCGTCTCACCGACGTAGACGTAAGCCGAGGCGACGCCGGTGTAGTCCAGGATGATTGATCCCGGCACCGAAGCTCCGGATGCGCTGCAGGTCTGCGGAGTCGTGGTGGTGGAGAGGGTCGCTGCTGCAGGTGTCTGGGCAACACCAATACGATCCATCATGTAGTTGGCGACCTTGACGAAGTAGTCCTCCCCCTCGGTGGTCAGGTAGCCGGCTTCGATCTGTCCGGCATCGACTTCCGCCATCAGCGCCAGGTAGTCCGCGCGGGTTCCGTATGCGGCGAGAAATTCATGCAATGAGATCAGATTCATCACGCCGTGCGCCGTGAATCCCGGACCATCTGTGCCGAGGTACTGACCGAGCGGGTGGTCGATGAGACCGTACCGCACCCCTCCCTTGACATTGCCGGCGTCATCCCGCACGAGGGCTCCCGTGTCGGTGGTGGTCTCCCACAGCGACGGCGCAGCTGGAATGCCTTCCTGATGCCACTTCACCAGCGCGTCAGTAGCCGCGAAAATGGTTGGCTCCAGTGGGTAGTAACTGAGCTTCTCGAGGAATTCGGGCTTGTGGACGTCGGTGTTGAACGACCGGCCGCTCTTTGCGATCTCTTCGTCGGACGGGATCACAGGCGACAGCAGATCAGTGTGGGGGGTGCCGGGTACGGCCCAGACACGCTGCTTCGGGGGAAGTTCTCGTGGACCTCTCCTGTCCAGAATGAGTTCTGAGTCCACGAGGATGTTCGGAACCGAGAGCTCCGGATCCGCAGCCGGGGTGGCCTTTCCGCCCGCCCGCAGTGCACGACCGGTGAGACCAGCGACATTGAGGTAGCCGTCGTAGACGGACTGACCGTTGGCCTCCTCCGCGAGTCCGGCGATCTTGTTGGTGTAGGTGGCAAGGTATCCACCCGATTGGGACTGGCCCGTCAGCAGGATGGTCTTGGGCTCTTGGCCACCAAGGATGAGTCCCGCGTCATCGCTCTTCAGCAGGGCACCCATCTGCGCGATGATGTCCCAGGCCTGTCCCTCTTCATCCCAGCCCACCGGAGCGTAGCGCACGGGATCGTAGGTCTTCAGCGCCTCAATCTGATTCGGCTTCGAGACGATGCCGATGTAGGTGTCTCCGTTGGCGAAGTGGTGCTGCCACAGCCTCCTCCACATGTCCTCACCGGCGAACCCATTGGAGGCGTTGGTCACTTCGACATCGATCACTCCGGAGGAGTCTGCTGCATTCGCGGGACGGCGCACGATGATGCGGTTCACGTAGGGGACGTCCTCGGTCACGACTGCGACGCTGCCACTTATGTCGTCATAGACATTACTGGTTCCCGAGAGGAAGTACTCTTCTTCCACGTAGCCGTAATCGGCCACGTCAAACGGCACCCTGGCCCGTTTCATGCTGGAGAACATGTGGGTGGTGTCGTCCTCAACAATGGGGCCCTGCACCTCGGGGATCATGCTGAGTGAATTCAAAATTGGATTATCCGAATTTGCATTTTCGTCGGGATCGTCCGCGGAAGCCGGGACTGCCCACAGCGAACCCATCATGGCTGACGCAGCCGCCAAAGCCAATGCGTTCCGTATTCTGCGGTGAGTTATGGAGGGTGGCATTTTATTGTCCATTCTCTCGGTGGATAACGCCATTGTTCTTTCACTTTGCAGCATCTAGTTCTTACAAAAGAGCGGCAACAGCCGTCGTCGTGGGACGCCGCACCCGGATCTCCAATGACCTTGGGTGAGCACAAGCTATCGCCGTGAAAATCGGCCCAGCAAGAGGTTGCCACCATTTGCCACTCGACCAACTGGCTTCTCACAGGAAGGGTGGATCAGTGGTCTGAAGCCGTCGGTGTCTTGTAGGCATCGGGCGATCCAGCAGATCGGGTTTCGGAACCCACCATCGGTGCCGCGGAGGAGCTCCGCATATGAATTACTACTCTGGCGTGCCCCGGTGAGCCTCCGCGTCCCATACGCTGAGCGTTAGCAGCGCCCCAACGCGGGGTGTTGAGGAACGTAGATCCGGATTGCGGACCTAAGCCTGGCGGCCGGCATCCTTGTCGGGTTGGGCGCAGATCGTGCGAGATACCTGTAGCCCTAACCCTCACTGACCCAGCTTCATGGTGTGGCCGCTAGTCGCAACAGGACTCGGTGCGGATCGAGTCGATCTCCAGTCAGATTGACTGTCGTACATCCCTCTCGAGCGTGGGCGTCCGCCGTGTCAGCGATCCGGGGTTGTTGGCACGTGTCAACTCTTGTCCAAGGCACTTTCCTCCGAACTGCTGACGACTCCTCCTGAGAAGGCCAGCCGCTCGAATTACCTCGCGAGACTGCGTTAGTTATTTACCCAGGCGGACTTCTATTTCGGCTCCGTAATCGACTTCTTCAACGTGGTGTTGCTGACGACAATGAGGCCGATCGCGCCGACGAAAGCAACCCCAATGGTCGCTGCAGCAAGATTGGCTGCACTCAGGAACGCGGCGAGCGGGGTCCCTGGTGCCGCCACGACCCACGCGAGGAAAACCAGCACGGTGGTAGTGGGCTCAAATATGACCTTCTTGCTGGAGCCAGGAATCTGCGCGGTGACGTAAGCAAACACTGCGACTCCTATGGCTGCCACTGCTGCCAAGAATATTCGAAGCCAGACGAACTGTGCTGGCTCGACCGGCATTGCGGCCAACGCTGCCTCCAGCAATTCCTTCTGGCCAGAAAATCTC
>CBDTVQ010000011.1:0-16759 GCA_965364045.1 uncultured Tessaracoccus sp.
ATCCAGCGCGTTGAGATCCTCCGGCAATTCCAGCCACTGCGGGCCAGCGTTGGAGGCATCCGCATGGATGGAGCCGGCAATGTGGGTCTGGGTCATGATGGACAAGCCTGCCAGATACGCGAAGCTCCCCTGAACACTGTCCGCCGGCTCAGGATCTGGCGGAGACCTCAATCACGTCATTGCCGCGCAGAACGAGCGATTCCGGATCGTTGATTTCTTCACCATCAGCGGTGACGACCAGCCCCGTGCACGCCGCTCCCAGACAGCCGCCGTCGAAGCGCACGCCCCAGAGGGTGAAGAAGTCGCCCAGTGTGATGTCCCTGTTGCCCTCCCCCTCCAGCCACACGTCGCCGCTGTCATCGTGGGTGTGAACGGGCGCCTGGACAGCGCGCAGCCTGTCAATCCCGATGTGGGCAACCAGCGGCACCAGTTCATCGTCCACCGTGACGATGATGTCGAGGATGAATGGGTCCGAGTCGGAATCCAATGAAAGCTCGGGGAGGCCAGCCGCCGAGATGTTGGAGATGGCGTCGCGGGGCGCCGCCCAGGGCGGGGGCTGCGTCGACAGAACAGCGGGCTCGGGATCTGGACGGCTCACGCACCCCACCAGGAGTGGTGACACCAGTAGAGACACCAGGAGGCCAACGATCCAACGCACACGGACAAAGCTAGCCGACGGGGGCGCTGAATCCAGACCTGATGAATTGGAGGTGGCCAATTGTTTGCTAGCCTGTTCCACGTCGCACGGCCTGAAGCGTGCAAGAAACAGGCCCCCGTAGCTCAGGGGATAGAGCACCGCCCTCCGGAGGCGGGAGCGCAGGTTCGAATCCTGCCGGGGGCGCAACTCAGTCGACAGCCAGCGCCACGTCTGTGGGCTTGATGAGCGTCGAACTTTCGCAATTGCGAAAGCGCCTGCAATCATCAATACTTCCACGCGTGCGGTTCGCTTGCGGGCGGGAACCGCAGAAGCGACAGCGGCGATCCATCGGAACTCGTTGACAACGAGTCCCGTCGACATTATTGAGTGAGGCTCTCATGGACGCTGGCTCGGCACCGTGGCGCAATCCCTTCAACACAGGGCTGTTGCTCATTCTTGTGTTCATCGCCATTCGCGCGTTGAACATCTGGTTCTGGTTGCAACCCGCCGCCAATTTTGTGGCCAATGACATTTCCTACTACAGCTACTACACGTGGTGCTTCGATGTGGGACTCACCGAGGGCAGTGCACAGTGCGTCGAGGCGGCTTCCGGGTTGGGCATCATGGCCGAATACCCACTGCCGGCTCAATGGCTGCTGCAGGGTATCTACTGGCTGGGTGGTGGATTCGAGCAGTACTTCAAGTGGTTCGCCGGGCTGATGCTGCTGCTGGATGCCGTGGTGGCAAGCAGTTTCTTTCGTCGTCACGATGCCAGGGGCGCCCTCGTCTGGATCCTCTTCACCGGCGCGTGCGGCCCCATCATGTATTTCAGGTTCGACCTGATCCCGGCTGCACTCGTGGCATGGGCCTGCATGCTGCTGGTTGCCCGTCCCTACCTTGCTGGCGCTCTGGTGGCTGCGGGGGCAGCCGTCAAACTGTGGCCCGCCATGCTGGTGCTGCCCCTGTTGGCACCCAATCCGCAGCGCCGTGGCACTGGGCGGGCCAGGCTCGTGGGTTTTCTCGTGGCGGGCGTCGCCCTGGGCATGTCCTCCCTGATCATCGGCGGCTGGACGCGCTCCATCTCGCCCCTGGTGTGGCAGTCCCGGAGAGGGCTGCAGATGGAGTCGGTGCCCGCCACGCCACTGATGTTCCTGCGCACGTTCACCGACAGTGATGCCTGGCCAGTGTTCCTCTCGGAGTACAACGCATTGGAACTGCAGGGCCCCGGTGTCGGACTGCTGCTCCAGAGCTCCACCGTGCTGATGGTGGGTTGGGCCCTGTTGACCGTTGTGCTCTCCTGGCGTCTGCTTCGGCGATTCCACTCACAGTCCCCCGCCCTGCACGAAGCGATGCTGCTTGTGCTGCTGGCCAGTGTGCTGGCCACCATCGTTGCGAACAAGACGCTGTCACCCCAGTACATTCTGTGGCTCGCCGGTCCGCTGGCCGTGCTGGTCATGTCACGCTCCAGTGAGTCGCTGCGGATGCCGCTCCGCCTGGCAACCGCCATCCTGGTCATCGTGGCTGGGCTCACGCAGTACACCTATCCCTGGGGCACCTTCGGGATCATGGGCATGCCGGGAGGTGCCCCCCTGGAGACCTCCATGCTGATCCTGCGAAATCTTCTGCTGGTGGGAGTCACGATTCAGGTAATCCTTCTGGCGTGGCGGGCCACGGCTTCACCTCCCGCGTCCGAGGTTCAAGACGGTGTCTCCGAACGCGAAGCTTCGCGGACCCCGGATGATGGTCTCGCACCGCGTGGAAGCGGTCCGAGCATCGCCCACCCTTGATAGGCTTCCCGATGGGCACAGCTGCCCACCTGCTAACGACTCACAGAGGGGATCGTGGCTCAGCCACTGTCGCACATGTCATCACCTGAATCACAGGAATCCTTCGGCGCCAACTCCTGGCTGATCGACGAGATGAGGGAGGCATACGAGGCCGATACGGCCTCCGTCGACCCGACGTGGCAGGAGTTCTTCTCCGACGAAGCATCTGCGACTCCCGGCGAGGCGACCAAGGTCACGCCCCCCGCTGCCGGTGCTTCACCCGATCAGCAGACTCCCCCCGCCAAGCCCGCGGATGGCGCCCCGAAGGCGGATGTGACACCGACCCAGACCTCCACGACGAATTCCGCACCCCGGACGCCGGTGTCCGCGAAGCCGGCTCCTGCGGTTGGCCCGAAGAAGAGTTCCGAAACTGCGGTCAAGCCCACCACGGAACCGTCCGCCACCGTCGAGAGCGGCACCGGCCTCTCCGCCAACGCACCCAACCCCACCCTGCGCCCGGAGCCGAGCAGCAAGTCACCCAAGGCCACGCGACTCCGCGGCGCACCCATGCGAACCGCGAAGAACATGGAGGAATCGCTGACGGTTCCCACCGCCACCTCCGTACGCTCCATCCCGATGAAGCTCGTCATCGACCAGCGCACGGTCATCAACAACTTCCTGCGCACGTCCAAGGGCGGCAAGGTCTCCTTCACCCACCTCATCGCCTATGCGATGGTCTGCGCGATCAAATCCGTGCCCAGCATGAACAACAACTACGACGTGGTGGACGGCAAGCCCACGTTGATGGAGAATCCGTCGATCAACATCGGCATCGCCATCGACCTGAAGAAGGACGACGGCTCCCGCCAACTCATGGTGCCCTGCGTGAAGGGCTGTGAATCCCTCAACTTCGCCCAGTTCTGGGCGGCCTACGAAGCGCTGATTGACCGTGCACGAAAGGGTGGCCTGACGGTTGCCGACTTTGCCGGCACGACGGCGTCAATCACGAACCCTGGCGGGATCGGCACGAACCACTCCGTCCCACGTCTGATGACCGGCCAGGGCATGATACTGGGCGTCGGCGCCATCGATTACCCCGCGGAGTACCAGGGCACGTCGCTCTCCCGGATCACCGAACTCGGTGTCTCGAAGACGACAACGCTGACCTCCACCTACGACCACCGGGTCATCCAAGGCGCTCAATCCGGCGAGTTCCTGAAGGAGATGCACGAGCTTCTTCTGGGCAAGAACGGTTTCTACGACGACGTCTTCGAAGCACTGCGCATCCCCTACGAGCCTCTGCGCTGGTCATCGGACGTCTCGGCCCATCGCGTCAACCAGGTCAGCAAGACCGGGCGCGTCCTTGAGTTGATCAACGCCTACCGGGCGCTAGGGCATCTGGTGGCCGACACCGATCCCCTCGAGTACCGGCAGCGCGCCCACGAGGACCTGCGGCTGGAAACCCACGGTCTCAGCATCTGGGATCTGGACCGCGAGTTCGCCGTCGGCACCTTCTTCGCCAAGGAGCGCGCATTCCTGTCGCTGCGGGAGATCCTTGCGATCCTGCAGGACTCCTACTGCCGCACGGTGGGCATCGAGTACACGCACATCACAGACCCCCGCCAGCGCGAGTGGTTCCAGGAACGCATGGAGGTACCCAGGAAGCCACTGACGCACGACGAGCACATGCACGCCCTCGACAAGCTGAACGAGGCCGAGGTCTTCGAGACGTTCCTGCAGACCAAGTTCGTGGGACAGAAGCGCTTCTCGCTCGAAGGTGGCGAATCGCTGATCGTGCTCCTCGACGAGATCTGCCAGATGGCCGCAGAGGATTCTCTCGACGAGGTCTGCATCGGTATGCCCCACCGTGGCCGGCTGAACGTGCTCGCCAACATCGTGGGGAAGAAGTACGGACAGATCTTCCGTGAGTTCGATGGCACGCTGGACGTCCGCAGCGGTACCGGCGATGTCAAGTACCACCTGGGCTCCGAGGGTTCCTTCGTGGCATCCAATGGCTCCACCATCAAGACCTCCGTGGCCGCCAACCCCTCGCACCTCGAAGCCGTGAACCCGGTGGTGGAGGGCATCGCCCGCGCCAAGCAGGACATGTTGGGTGGCAACGACTATCCGGTCCTCCCGCTACTGCTGCACGGTGATGCCTCCTTCGCCGGTCAGGGTGTGGTCTTCGAGACATTGCAGATGAGCCAGATCCGGGGCTACAAGACCGGCGGCACCATCCACATCGTCGTCAACAACCAGGTGGGCTTCACCACGGCACCGGCTGAGAGCCGCTCCTCCCTGTACTGCACGGACGTGGCCAAATCCATCGCGGCGCCCATCCTCCACGTCAACGGCGACGATCCGGACTCCTGCATCAGGGCTGCACGCCTCGCGTTCGCCTACCGTCAGCAGTATGCGCGCGACGTCGTCATTGACCTCATCTGCTACCGACGCCGGGGTCACAACGAGGGTGATGATCCGAGCTTCACCCAGCCGCGCATGTACGACCTCATTGAGCAGAAGCGCTCCGTGCGCCGTCTCTACACTGAGTCCCTGATCGGTCGCGGTGACATCTCGGTGGCCGACGCCGAAGACGTCATGAACCGCTTCCGGAGCCGTCTTGAGCACGTGTTCCGTGAAGTCCGCGACGCCAAGGACTCAGACCAGGTCGACGATGAGTACAGCCGCGTGCCGTACTACCCCACCAAGCCTGCGCAGCGCCTGACGGAGATCACCCCGGAGGCCATGGAGCTCATCTCCCGGGTACACACGGAACTCCCCGAAGGTTTCACGGCCCACCCGAAGGTGATGCCACAGCTGGAGCGTCGCGCCGAGGCCATTCTGAAGGGGCCCATCGACTGGGCGACCGCAGAGATTCTTGCTTTCGGCTCGTTGGTTCTGGAGAACCGACCAGTGCGCCTCGCCGGCCAGGACTCGCGCCGCGGTACCTTCTCACAGCGCTTCGCCGCGATCGTGGACCGGGTGACCGGTGAAGCGTGGGTGCCACTGAAGCACCTGTCCAAGGACCAGGCCACATTCGAGGTCTGGGATTCCCTGCTCAGCGAATACGCAGCCCTGGGATTCGAGTACGGATATTCCGTGGCCAGACCGGACGCACTGGTGTTGTGGGAGGCGCAGTTCGGCGACTTCGTCAACGGCGCCCAGATCATTGCCGACGAGTTCGTGGCGTCAGGACAGGCCAAATGGACCCAGAAGTCCGGCGTTGTCCTGCTGCTGCCCCACGGTTTCGAGGGCCAGGGACCCGACCACAGCTCGGCCCGCATCGAACGATGGCTGCAGCTGTGCGCCGAGAACGCGCTCGCAGTGTGCCAGCCGTCCACGGCCGCCAGCTACTTCCACCTCCTGCGCCAGCACTCCTACGTCAACTGGCACCGCCCGGTGGTCATCGCGACGCCCAAGTCCATGTTGCGCAGCAAGCAGGCGGCATCCATGCCCGAGGAGTTCACCTCCGGTGCCTGGCACTCAGCACTGGATGATCCCACCATCGAGGATCCGTCGCAGGTGGAGAAAATCATGCTCTGCTCCGGGAAGATCCGCTGGGAACTCGTCACGGAGCGCGCCAAGCGCGGGCTTGACGGCAAGGTTGCGATCGTCTCCCTGGAGCGACTTTACCCCCTGCCGGGCGAAGCTGTTGCAGAGATCCTTGCGCGCTACTCCCATGTCACCGATATCCGGTTCGTGCAGGATGAGCCCGCCAATCAGGGCCCCTGGCCATTCATCTCGGCCCATCTCTCGAACTCCGTGGCGCATCACTCGGACATCAAGCTCAGCATGAAGCGCGTTGCGCGTCCCTGGGCATCAGCGCCTTCAGTCGGATCACACAAGGTGCACCTGGCACAGGCTGTCGAGCTGCTCGATGCAGCATTCGGCAACTGATCCCCATTTGATATCCATCGAGCGGCTGGCCTCCTGGCTGGCCCGTCCCGACGAAGAGGAGGACTTGAATGAATGACCCGGAAAACCTGCGCGCCACGTACACCGAGATCACAGGAGTCGAGCCGGAAGGGCTCTGGTTCGGCCCGGGGCGGGTCAATCTGATTGGTGAGCACACCGATTACAACGACGGTTTCGTGTTGCCGTTCGCTCTGGACAAGAAGGCTGTTGTGGCTGCCGGACGCCGGAGCGACGATCTCCTGGTGATGTACTCGTTGGAACTTCGGGAACGCGTGGAGATTCCCCTGGCCGGGCTCGAGCCGGGCACAGGCGGCTGGTCCGGATACCTGGCCGGCGTTGTGTGGGCCCTGCAGACCTCTGGTTACACGGTTGGCCCCACGAGCCTCGTGCTGTCCTCAGACGTGCCGCTGGGGGCGGGGCTGTCCAGCTCCGCAGCCATCGAGTGTGCCGTCGTGGCTGCCATGTGCGACCTCTACAACCTCGACATCGAACCCATGGACAGAGCGAAGGTTGCCCGCCTGGCAGAGAACAGCTACGTGGGTGCCCCCACCGGACTTCTGGACCAGGCTGCGAGCACGCTGTGCAAGGAGGACTTCGGTCTGTTCCTCGACTGTCGCTCGCTCGAGGGTGTTCATGTCCCATTGCCCATGGCGGAACAGGGCTTCGAGATGCTGGTGCTGGACACCAAAACCCCTCACAGCCATGTCGACGGCGAGTACGGTGCCCGCAGGAAGTCCTGTGAAGAGGCAGCCGCCATTCTTGGCATCCCGGCCCTGAGGGACGTCACCGATCTTGATGACGCCCTGGCACGGCTGGACGACGAAGTGATGCGCAAGCGCGTGCGCCACGTCGTCAGTGAGAATTCGCGCACCCTGGAGGCCTACGAAGTGGCCCGGGAGGGACGCCTCGCGGACCTGGCTCCCCTGCTGGATGCCTCGCACGCCTCGATGCGCGACGACTATGAGATCACCGTCGACACTGTGGATCTTGCCGTGGAGACCGCCCGCTCCGCCGGTGCGCTGGGGGCGCGCATGACCGGTGGCGGCTTTGGTGGCTGCATCATCGCTCTGTGCCGTGCGGGTGAGGGCGAGGGGATTGCGAATGAGATTGCCGCTGCCTTCGCTGTTGCTGGCCATCGGGCGCCGGAGTGGTTCACAGCCACGCCTGCCCAAGGCGCAGGCCGCCTGGGCTGACCGCCCGTCAGTCAGCGGCCGCCTGTCCACCCAGCGCCTGACGGGTGCTGGGAAGCACGGCGGCCACGACAGTCGCCACCAGGAGGACGAGCGCCACCGACGCCCCGATGACCTGGGGCGCGTCGTCGGATTGCAGGAAACTCACCGCCGTGGCGATGTGGAGCAGCGCTGGCGCCACGATCATCCCCCGGGCCCATGGGTTGCGTCGTAGACCGAGCCAGGCCCCGAACAACACCAGGGCACCGTAACCGAGCAGAACCGCCCCTATTCCCAGGCTGAAACCCGCGTTCGCGGCCGCGACGGATCCGATGCCGACACCGATGATGCCGAATCCGGAGACGGCGGCGCCGACCACGGCTACCCCCAGGGCAGTTGGCTGGAAGAGATGTGTGAGAAGGCCCATGTCCACGAAGACTGCCGGGCGAACGGGATCAGGACAAATTTTGCACGATATTCCTGAAACTCTTCCCACAGAGGGCAAGGCCTGTCTATTGTTACCCGTCGGAGTACGTTTCTCTCGCTCTCCCCCAACCCCCACGGAATCCCGACTCTTGGGAGCTTCCGATCGAAGGAGTGTGTCACACACATGGATTGGCGCCACAAGGCTGCCTGTCTCACGGAGGATCCCGAGCTGTTCTTCCCCGTGGGGAATACCGGCCCAGCCCTCCAGCAGATCGAGGACGCAAAAAAAATCTGTCAACGCTGCGACGTTCGCGAGCAGTGCCTGGCATGGGCTCTCGAGGCAGGCCAGGATCACGGCGTATGGGGCGGGATGAGCGAGGATGAGCGCAGGGCCATCAAGCGTCGCGCCGCTCGCTCAAGACTTCGCAACAGCTGAGAAGTCACGTACCGCTCAATCCGTCCTAATCCCTCTGGGGGAGGATCAGCCGGGCCCGGGTTCCCCTGCCATCCTCACGCGGCTTGAGTTCGATGGAGCCTCCGAGATCCTGGACCAGGGTGGAGATAATGGCAAGCCCCAGGCTTTCCTGACGGTTGATGTCGAAATCATCAGGTAGGCCCGCACCGTCGTCGACCACATCCACCACCAGCCTCTCGGGTGAAAGCAGCGGACGCACTTCCACCGAACCCGACGAACTCTGCAAACCGTGCTCGATTGCGTTCTGACACAGCTCCGTGATCATCATCGCCAACGACGTGGCGGTGGCCGACGGGACCACACCGAAGCTGCCGACGCGCTTGGCACGCACCTCCCCTGAGCTCGCAGCCAGATCCCCCACCATGCGCAGGATCCTGTCGCACACGGCGTCGAACTCCACGTCCTCCTCGAGGGTGTGACTGAGGGTGTCGTGCACCAGCGCAATGGAGGACACACGACGCATGGCGTCGCGCAAAGCCTCTTTCCCCTCCTCTGATTTCATGCGGCGGGATTGCATCCTCAGTAGTGCCGCCACTGTCTGGAGGTTGTTCTTGATGCGGTGATGGATCTCCCGGATGGTGGCGTCCTTGGTGACCAGCATGCGGTCCCGGCGGCGCAGATCGGTCGTGTCACGGCACAACACCACCATGCCCACAGATATGTCGCCCACCACAAGGGGAAGCAGCACAAACCGCATCGAGGCGCGCGACTGCTCGACGTCGAACATGATCGCGCGCTGCTGCCGGACATCCGTGAACATTGTCTGTCCGACGGTCTCGACGCCCTGGCGGAGCCGTCGCGTCAGATCCCCGAAGTTCTCCCCCTCAATGTCGCCCTGGGCTCCCAAACGCCGATAGGCAGTGATGGCGTTGGGCGAGGCATAGCTGATGAGACCATCTGGTTGAACGCGAACGACGCCGTCACCCACCTTGGGGGCCAACGCCTTGTCCATGGTGGACGTCAGGGGGAACTGGCCCTCCAGCAGCATTGAGGTCAACACACCGGCAGCCTCCATGTAGTTCTCTTCCAGCGCCCCGAGCGCCCGCAACCCCATGAGGTTGGTGTGACGCTCCAGGATTGCGATGCAGGCTCCACCTCGCATGATGGGTACTGCCCACACATCGACGGGGATCCCGGCGCTCAACTCGTTGTCACTGGTCTCGGCAATCTGCCCGGTCATGAAAGCCGCCGTCACTGCGTGGTCCAGTTCATGAACGATCGTCTCACCGATCACATCGTCCTCCAGTGCCGTGGGACCCGTCACGGGACGGATCTGGCCAATGCACACAAAACGCTCACCCGATTCGTCCGGGCGCCAGAGAAGAAGGTCGGAAAAACTCAGATCAGCCAGCAGGTGCCACTGGGAGACGAAGGCCGAGAGCCATTCCTCATTGGTCAGTTCGTCGAGATGTGAAAGCACCATGGGGATACTTTGCCATCACTTCCCTCCGGTGGCTCATCAGACATACTCGGCCAAGTTCTGGCACTATTGGTCCGTACCACCACAGCAACCCCGAGGAGTCACCATGGGCAAGACCGGACGCAAGCGTCGTTCACGCCGCAAGAACAAGGCCAACCACGGCAAGCGTCCCAACGCCTGACCGTCGGAGAACGAAGAACCCCCGCTCCTGTTCAGGAGCGGGGGTTCCTCATTTCAGAACACTCATCGCTGGGGCCGGCGCCGCAATACCGTGATTCGCGCGGCCAGGGTGTCTGGCACCGCGGGGGCCGGTTGACTGCGTCGGATCATCTCGGTGATCGTGGACTCGATGTCAAAGCTCTCCATGCACTGCTCACAGGCATGGAGATGAATACGAATCAGGTCGGCGTCGGATTCTGCCAGCTCGTGGTGCAGAAATGCGTGAACGGCTTCAAGAGCCCGCACACAGTCGTCGAGTTCGTCATGATCATGGCTCCACATGGCGCGCTCAGACATCAGAGGGAGTCCTGTGAAGGGCGAGCGATGCCTCGTTCGGACGCATAGCCTGCCAACGCCTGGCGCAGCAGAGCCCGTCCCCGATTCAGCCGACTCATGACAGTGCCGATCGGCGTCCCCATGATGTCGGCGACCTCCTTGTAGGAGAATCCTTCAACGTCGGAGAGGTAGACCGCCATCCGGAAGTTCTCAGGAAGCCCGGCCATGGCATCCGAGACGGTGGAATCGGGGGTTTGGTCCAACGCCTCCATCTCCGCGGAGCGCAGACCCGAGGAGTCATGTGATGCTGCGCGGGCCAGGTGCCAGTCCTCCACATCGGCCCCGGAGCTCGTCTTCGGTGACCGAGCCGCCTTGCGGTAGGTGTTGATGTAGGTGTTCGTGAGGATGCGGTACAGCCAGGCCTTCAGGTTGGTGCCGGGCCGATAAGTGGACTGGGCTGCGAACGCTTTGGCATAGGCCTCCTGGACGACGTCCTCGGCGTCGGCCGGATTGCGTGTCATGCGCAGCGCGGCGGCGTAGAGCTTGTCGAGGTGGCTGAGCGCCTCGGTTTCAAAGGCGTCCTCAGCAGCCGGGGCGGCCAGGCCGTCCGGAGCGAGGTCAGTGGCATCGACGTTCATCAGGAACGAGGATAGCGCCGGGAACCGCTCAGCGACGCTTCTGTCCGTGACGCCGATGTCCGCCGTGAGAGCCATGCACATTTCAACGGGCAATGGCGCGGGTCTATTCCCGCCGATCTTCTCCGTCGACCGGCTGCAGCAGCGACTCACCATCATGCGCGACGTTGTTCACAGCCCGGGAGACCCTGGTGGGTCGCAGGAGTTCAAGAGGACCCAGCAAGATGCGGGCGGCCTCCCCGTCCGTCAACGACGGATCAAGCCAGGCATCCCTGTCCGACACGGTCATGGGCATCCGGTCATGGACCCATCCGAGCTCGTCGGTGGCACTGGTGGTGATGATGGTGGTGGAGGCCAGCCACCCCTGTGGCCCCTTCCAGAACTCGTAGAGGCCAGCCATGTGCACCAGCGATCCATCCTTCGGCGCCAGAAAATAAGGCTGTTTCACCGGCTTGCCGCCGTCGGTCTCCTTGCGCCACTCGTAATAACCCAGGGCAGGCAGCAGGCACCGTCGAGAGGACATGGCCTTGCGGAAGGAAGGTTTCTCGGTGACCGTCTCCACCCGGGCATTGATCATGCGAGCGCCGGATGACATATCTTTTGACCAGCTGGGCACCAGCCCCCAGCGAAGCCCCACCAACTTCCTCACGTGTCCCAGCTCCGTCGGGCGCTCCACGATCGCCGGCACCGTGTCCGTGGGCGCGATGTTGTAGCGCGGCACGCAGGCACGTGCTCCCTCGTCGGTCACCTCATCCAGTCGGTACTCCTCAACAAGTTCGTCGGGATCGGCCATGGCTGCATAACGCCCACACATGTACCCAATCTAGGGCGGCTGCGCTGCAAGTGGTCGACCGAGTGGGTATGTTTGCTTCCATGAGTCTGTTGCGTTTTGTTGCCCGCAGCCTGTTTGCCAGCGCTTTCGTCATCGACGGCGTCAAGAAGGTGAGCAAGCCATCCGAATGTGCCGCCGAGGCCGAGGCCTTCACTGAGAAGGTCGTACCGCTGTTGCAGCGTGTCGTGCCGGCCCCCTACTCCTCCTCGATCCCCGAATCCACCGAGACGTGGGTTCGCGTGAGCGGAGCCGCGCAGGTTGCTGGAGGCGTGATGTTCGCCACCGGTCTCGGGCGCCGTCTGGGCGCTCTCCTGCTGGCCAAGTCCAGCATTCTCAACCTTGCTATCGCTCTCCCCTCGAAGGATGCGTCCAAGGATGAGAAAGCCGCGGCACGACCCGCGGTGCTGACGAGCCTCGCGCTCCTGGGTGCCTCCATCCTGGCCGCGCGTGACACCCAGGGGCAGCCCAGCCTCGGGTGGCGCGCAGAGCAAACTGCAAAGGCCGCCGAGAAGAAGATCTCCGATGCTGGGGATGACCTGTCGAGCAGTGCCAAGAAGGCCGTCAAAAAGGCCGACAAGAAGAAGGACGAACTCAGCAGAACTGCGGCCAAGAAGACCAAGAAGCTGCGCAAGAAGCTGGAGTCCGTGACTTCTTGATGTCACACCCACTTCCGTTCGCCCGGGGGCCCGTCACCGCAGAGGTGAGGGTCCCCGGTTCCAAGTCTGAAACGAATCGCGCTTTCGTCCTCGCAGCCCTGGCTGACGGACCCTGCCAGATCGAGGGCGCGCTGGTCAGCCGCGACAGCGATCTCATGCTGGCGGCGTTGTCCCGGCTCGGCGTCACTGTGGAGGGCAGTGCGGGCGCTGGGTGGCGGATCACACCGCCCATGAACTTCACACCAGTGCCTGAGGGAATCGACTGCGGGCTGGCCGGCACCGTCATGCGGTTCGTGCCACCCGTGGCCCTCCTCACAGACGGAGCGACGCTGTTCTTCGGGGATGAGCATGCCAGCAATCGCCCCATGGCAGGCCTGCTGGAGGCACTGCGTCAGCTGGGCGCGGGCGTCGAGTCTGACTCGCTGCCCTTCACCGTGACGCCATCCCGGACCCCGGGTGGGGTGGTGGAGGTTGACTCCTCCGCCACAAGCCAGTACATCTCGGGATTGCTCCTGGTGGGGGCGCGCCTTCCCCATGGACTGCGGATAGAGCAGGTGGGTGCGAGCGTTCCCTCCCGCCCCCACATCGGCATGACCGTGCACATGTTGCGGTCCCATGGCGTGCAGGTGGATGAGGTGGACGACGACACGTGGCAGGTCCACCCCGGCCCCATCGCCGCACATGACATGGCAATCGAGCCGGACCTGACGAATGCCTCGGTGTTCCTGTCGGCCGCCGCGCTCACGCAGGGATCGGTCACCATTGTGGGTTGGCCGGTACACACTCAGCAGGCCGGCGGATTGTTCCTCGACGTTGCTCGACGATTCGGCGCTCGGGTGGAAAGTGCTGAACACGGTGTCACGCTGCACGGCCCCGAACGGCTCCAGGGAATCGACGTGGACCTGCACGATGCGTCCGAACTCACCCCCGTCGTCGCGGCTCTGGCAGTGTTCGCCGAGGGGACCACGCAAATCCGGGGTGTCGCGCACATCCGTGGACATGAGACGGATCGGCTCGCAGCGCTGGTCACGGAGTTCACCCGGCTCGGCATCTCGGCGACGGAGACGAAGGACGGACTGATCATCGAGGGTACTGCCACACCGGAGAAGCTCCTCGCCACCACTTTCGAGACGTATGCGGATCACCGCATGGTGCATGCCGCAGCGCTGATTGCCCTGCGTGTTCCTGATCTCGCCGTGACCGACCTGGCCTGCGTTGCCAAGACGATGCCCGATTTCGAGGCTGACTGGCGCGCCGCGGTGGGCGCCTGATGGCGCGCCGGGGCGCTCTGGGTGCCGATGACCACGGAGGCTTCGACAGGCCCCGCAAGCACAGCCGGCCCCGCACCAAGGAGCGGCCCAGTTATGACGGTGCGCCAAAGGCGCGGATCATCACCGTTGATCGTGGCCGCTACCGCTGCCTTCTGGAGAACAACGTCGTCGTGACCGCCACCAAGGCCCGGGTCATCGGCCGCAAGGGCGTCATCGTCGGAGACGTCGTGACGCTGGACGGCGACACCTCCGGGCATGAGGGAACGCTGGCCCGCATCGTCGAAGTGGCGGAGCGTCGGACCATCCTGCGGCGCAGCGCCGACGACTCCGACACCTTCGAGCGCCCCATCGTGGCCAATGCAGACCAGCTGATGATCGTCACGGCCCTGGCCGATCCCGAGCCGCGCATGGGAATGATCGACCGCATCCTGGTGGCGGCCTTCGACGCCAAGGTGTCGCCCATCCTGTGCCTCACCAAGGCGGACCTTGCGAGCCCCGATGAGCTGGTGGCCGCCTACAGCCCGCTGGATGTCCCCATCATCACAACCCGTCCCGGCTCGGACCTGTCCCCGGTCCACGACATCCTCACCGATCACACGACCGTGTTGGTCGGACACTCCGGGGTGGGCAAATCCACTCTGGTGAATGCCCTGGTGCCGGGCGTCAACCGTGCCGTCGCCGAGGTCAGTGACCTGACAGGGAAGGGGCGACACACTTCCACCTCGGCCCTGGCCATCCCACTCCCCCGTGGCGGCTGGATCGTGGACACTCCCGGGGTCCGATCATTTGGCATCAGCCATGTGAAGACCTCTTCGATCGTGGCCGCCTTCGGCGACCTGACTGAGTACGCGGCTCAGTGCGCGCGCGGGTGTCACCACGAGACGGGTGCCGTGGACTGCGCCCTCGACGCGGCCGTGGCCGACGGCCGTCTCGATGCGTCACGATTGGCCTCATTCCGACGCATGGAGCGCGCCTTCACCTGAGCATTGATCACCTTCGATAGGTTGGTGCCCATGGCCCAGTCGAAGAACCTGACCGATGATGTCCGTCTCATGCACATGCTCGCAGACGATGCGGACTCCCTGTCGATGAACCGCTTCAAGGCTCTTGACCTCCGCTTCGAGAGCAAGCCGGACAACAGCCCCGTGACGGAAGCTGACACCGCCGTCGAGGAGTCGATTCGTCGCACGCTGGCGAAGGCACGCCCCCGCGATGCGGTGCATGGCGAGGAGATGTCGGATACCGGGGAAAGTCCTCGGCGCTGGATCATTGACCCCATCGATGGCACCGCCAACTACCTGCGCGGCGTCCCTGTCTGGGCCACCCTCATCGCGCTCCAGGTGGAGGGTGAGGTGGTGGCGTCAGTGGTGACCGCGCCAGCTCTCAGCCGCCGGTGGTGGGCCAGCCTGAACGGTGGGGCACACACCGGCAAGACACTGATGAATGCCTCGGAGGTTCGGGTCAGCCGCGTTGAGGAACTGGAACACGCTTCACTGTCCTATTCGGACATCGCCGGCTGGGTTTCCACCTCCCGCGGCCAGGGCTTCATTGATCTCATGCGCCAGTGCTGGCGGACCCGGGCCTACGGCGACTTCTGGAGCTACATGCTGGTGGCCGAGGGCGCCGTCGACATCGCCTGCGAACCGGACCTGGAGCTCTACGACATGGCTGCCCTGGACATCATCGTCCGCGAGGCGGGAGGCCGCTTCACGAACGTGGAAGGGGCGCCAGGCGTCGACGGTCCCGGAGCTCTTGCCACCAATGGTCCGCTGCACGACATCGTCATGGAGATTCTGGGCAACGCCTGAGCCTCACCGACCAGAAGGAGAGGGACACGTGGAGTCCGTCGTCGTTGCCGGTGCAACCGGCTACCTGGGGCGCCACATCGTGTCCGAACTCAAGGCTCGCGGGTACGACGTCAGAGCAGTGGTTCGATCCCGCGGTCGCGCAGAGCAACCAGGTCCCCACGGCGCTCCGGCCCTGACGGGGATGGTTGCGGAGTGGGTCGAGGGCCAGGTCACGGACCCGAACTTCGTCTCGGGGATCTGCCGCGGCGCCAACCGTGTGGTGTCAGCCCTCGGCGTCACGCGTCAGAAGGCGAGTCCGTGGGACGTCGACTTCCTGGCAAACCTGCATCTGCTGGCCGATGCGGAGCAGGAGGGTGTGCGCTCCTTCCTGTTCGTCAACGCCATGCACGCCGAGATCGGACGGTCCCTCCTGCTCCGGGCCAAAACCGCCTTCGCCGAGGCGCTCCGCCGCTCCGAGGTGTCCCACCAGCTCGTCAACCCATCCGGCTACTTCTCCGACGTCAGCGACTTCCTCGAGATGGCGCGACGCGGCCTCGTTCTACTGCCGCCCGGCGAAACGCGGATGGCGCCCATCCACGGCGCCGACCTGGCACGCTTCTGCGTAGACAAAATGGGCGACGCCAGCGGTTCCTGGGACGTCGGCGGCCCCGACGTCCTCACCTACCCGGAGATGGCCCGGCTGGCGTTCGAGGCGTTGGGCAGGAATCCGCGCATGGCGACCGTGCCCCGCAAAGCCATCTCGGCCAGCGTATGGCTGGCTTCACGACTGGGTGAGAGGCCCGCCAGCCTCGCCCAGTTCTTCGCCGAAGGCCTCGCCCACGACGCCATCGACGAACGATTCGGCACCCACCACCTCGCAGACCACTTCCGCGAAATCGCCGACCGCACAAGCTGAAGGCCTGCCGATCCCCGAGTGTTACAGCATCCGGACGCGGACGGTTTCGTCGAGGGCCTCCAACTCCACCAACAGATCCTTTGGCGCGATGCCGGTGACGTCGGTGACCGCGTAGCCGAGATGGCCGCGGGTGGACAGCGTCTGCGACCGGATGTTCATGTTGTGCGTGGCCAACAAATTGTTCAGGCGGGCCATCACACCGGGCACATTGTGGTGCAGGTGGACGATCCTGTGGTCCTGCGGTGAAGGTGCGGGCACCTCGGGCAGGTTGACGCACATGGACGTGGCGCCATTGGTCTCATAATCGGCCAGCTTGCCTGCGACGTAGCGGCCGATGTCCACCTGCGCCTCCTCCGTGG
>CBDTVQ010000012.1:0-15617 GCA_965364045.1 uncultured Tessaracoccus sp.
GCTTGCGGGGGACACCCAGGACCGTCTGCTCGCCATGCTCGCCAGGATCAGCGGCTTGCTCGACGGCGAAGAGGAGCCTGCCAGCGAGGAACCCTCAACAGAGCAGATCGCCCGGTTGGTGGTGGGCCTTGACCTCGCGACAGCCCGGCTCGTCGTCGCCAGCCTTGACCTCCACGCAGTGACGAGCAGCGCGAAGCAGGAGGAGAGCCGTGCCCGGTGAACCTCTCATCACGGTCGCCCCGGTGTGGGCCATCGTGGCGTTCCTCATCCTGGGCACGCTCGCACTCGCCGCCCGGATGTTCGACGGCGCGCTCGCGGCTCGCGCCAATGGCAGCCCGGTTGTTGTGTCGCGACCCTTCGGGGAGGCTGCTCGCCTCATGCAGCAGCGACGTCGGGTCACCGTCGAATCCGACAGACTGCTGTGGCGGATCGGCGGTGCTGGACTACTGGTGGTGGCCGCGCTCATGGTCACTGTGGTGCCGCTCGGCCGGTGGACTCTTTTCGACCTTGACGTGGGTGTGGTGTGGTTCAACGCCATGGACGTGATGGTGTGGGCGCTCATCTGGTTGACGGGCTGGGGCGCCAATTCGGCGCATTCAATGGTGGGCGGATACCGCTTCCTCGCCCATGGCCTGGGCTATGAACTGCCGCTGATGTTTGCCCTGGTGAGTCCGGCCGTCGCGGCGGGCAGCCTCAATCTCGGTCGGGTCGTAGGGGCCCAGGACGGGCTGTGGTTCGTGGTCTGGATGCCTGTTGCGTTCCTCATCTATCTCATCGGTGTGCTCGGCTTCTCCGTGTGGGGGCCGTTCTCGCCAGCACTCGGCACGGACATCGCGGGCGGCGCGCAGGCTGAGCTGTCAGGCGTGGACAGGCTGCTTTTCAATGCTGGGCGCTACGCCCTCCTGGTGGCCGGCGCCGCCTTTGCGGTGCCCATGTTCCTGGGCGGGGGAGCCGGGCCCCTGTTGCCCGAGTGGGCGTGGACGCTGCTCAAGACAGTTGCGGTGCTCGGCGTGCTCGTCTGGTTGCGCAGAAAGATGCCCGCCACCCGCCCGGACACGTTCATGGAAATGGGTTGGCTGGTGTTGCTGCCAGCCGCTCTTTTGCAAGTGTTCGTGGTGTCCATCGTCGTCGTGGCGAGGGGGTAGAGCATGGTCATCGCATTCACGATCCTGGGCCTGGTGGCCGTCCTCAGTGGCGCCGCGGTCTTCTGGGTGGACTCCATGGCCCGGGCGACCTATGCGCTGGCTCTTTCCTTCGTCGCCGTCGGCGTGCAGGTGCTGTTCCTGTCCCAGAACTACGTGGGCGTGGTGACCATCCTCATGATGGTGATGGAGATGGCGATCATGGCCGTGTACATGGTCATGTTCATGGGGATGAATCCCGCGCTGATGCCCATGAGCATGGTGCACAGCAAGACGGCGGCGCTCGCCGTCGCCATCGTGACGTTCCTCGCACTGACCACCGGCATCCTGCTCATCGACTGGCCGAGCCGACGCGGCGCGCCCGACGTGGACGTCACGGCCGCCCTCGGTGAGGCGCTGATGGGTAGCAAGATGCTCGTGATGGCGGTGATCAGCCCCGTCATGGTCGCCACCATCGTGGCGGGCATCAGCCTGGCCCATCACCGCACCCGCTACGACCGCTTCGGTGACGACCTCTCTTCTCGCCCCGCCCGCGACCCCCAGCCGGGGGGTGTGGGCCGATGACGTTGGAACTGACACTCATTCTCGCGGCAGCGATCTTCGCCGTCGGGCTCTACGGTGCCATCTCCCAGCAGGTGGTGGTGATGGTGATGATGGGCCTGGAGCTCATGATCAACGCCCTGATTCTGGCTGCCGCCGGCTTCTGGTGGTTCCTTGCGCCGACGCCCACCGGGCAGGTGTTGCTCTTGGTGATATTGGCCGTCATGACGCTGGAAATGGCCATGGGTTTCGCCATCGCGACGCTGCTGCACCGCGTCCGCAACTCCGACATGACCGACATGGCAACGGACCTGGCGGGTTGAGGTTCATGACTGAGACCGCCCTGTGGATGATGGTGCTGCTCCCCGCCGTGGTGGGGGGCGTGCTGGCACTGTCGCGACAGGATCGCGCTGCCACAGCCATCTCGCTGGTCACCGCCACCTTCACGGCGATCCTGTCCGTGGTGGTGGCGCTGACCGGCCCGGAGGTGTCGGTGCCGTTCGTGGCCGGAGCTGAGTTCGCGCTGGGTGTCGACGCCCTCTCGGCCCTGGTGGTGCCGACGGTGGCCGTGGTGACCCTGCTGTCGCTTCTCTTCGCGGCCGGGGACATCCGCGAGTCCCGAGCGCGCTTCCACGGGCTCATGCTGCTGTTCTCCTCCGCCGCGCTGGTGACAGCGACGGCGCAGAGCATTCCGACCCTCCTCATGGCCTGGGAGGTTATGGGAGCGATGTCGTTCGCCCTGATCGGGTTCTGGTGGCGGAACGAACACTCCGTCGCCTCCGGCACGGTCGCTTTCCTGACCACCCGAGCCGCAGACCTCGGCATCTATCTTGCCGCAGGAGCCGCCCTGGCAGGTGGGGCCGGTCTGGTGCTCGGGGACCTGGCCACCAGCAGCACCGGCTGGCGGCACGTCATCGCCGCCGGGATTCTGGTGGCGGCCCTGGGTAAGGCGGCCCAACTGCCATTCTCCTTCTGGCTCTCGCGTGCCATGGAGGGCCCCAGCCCGGTCAGCGCCCTGCTGCACTCGGCCGCCATGGTCGCGATGGGTGGCTACCTCCTGCTGCGCACCGAAGGACTGCTGGCGTCCACGGGCTGGGCCGGTCCGACGGCGGCCTGGATCGGAGCCATCACAGCACTGGTCATGGGGGCGGTCGCCGTCGCACAGCGCGATCTGAAGCAACTGCTCGCCGCCTCCACCTCGGCCCAGTTGGGCTTCGTGGTGATGGGGGCCGGTCTGGCATCAGTCACCGGCGGAGCCGCCCATCTCGTGGCCCACGCGTCCACCAAGGCGCTGCTGTTCCTTGCCGCCGGGGCGTGGCTCTCAGCGCTCGGCACCAAGCAATTCGCCGGGCTGAAGGGTGCTGCCCGACGGTGGCCCCTCGTGGGCTGGACCGCGACGGTGGGCGCCCTCTCGCTCGCGGGGGTTGCGCCGCTGGCTCTGTGGGCCACCAAGGACGCGGTCCTTGCATCAGCCCTCGAGCAGTCCTGGCCGCTGTACGTCGTGGGACTGGCTGCCGCAGCGATGTCGGCGGCCTATGCAGGAAAGGTCCTCATCGTGGTGTGGCGGCGGGTGCCCGCTTCTCAACGCAGCGAGGTGGAGGGTCATCTAGACGAGGAGCAGCGGGGGACCCGTCACGTTGGGCTGGCCGAGAAGGCGCCGCTGCTGGTGCTGGCCCTCGGCGCGGCCGTCCTGGGAGTTCTGGCACTGCCGCCGTTCAGCAACGCGGTGGCACGATCGTTGGGTGACCGGCCCCCGGGATCCACACCGATCGAACTGGCGGTGTCCGGGGCCATTGCCGTGGTCGTGCTGCTTCTGGTGTGGTGGCGTGGCGTTCCGGAGCCCCGGTGGGCGCTCGACTGGCTGTATCTGGAGCACGCCGTCCAGGCGGTCGTCCTGCGCCCCACCCTGGCACTTGCGGAACGCTGTGCCCGCTTCGACGACGATGTGCTCGACGGAGCCGTTCTGGCCATCGCCCGGGTTGGGGCGCAGACAGCATCACGAGCGGCTCGCTTCGACGATCATGTGCTTGACGCGGGCGTCTACGCGACGTCGCGAGGTGTGCTCGATCTGGCCGAGCGCAGCGCCGCTGCAGACGACCACTGGCTCGACGGTTCAGTGGAGAGGGTTGCGGCAGCCGTGCGCTCGTTGGGGCGATTCGCCAGACGTCCACAGAGTGGCCAGGTGCACCAGTACTACATTCAGGCCGTCGCGGTTCTCGCGGTCGGCGTCCTTCTTCTCCTTGTGGTGAGGTGACTGTGCTCAGTCTGATCGTGTTCCTGCCCCTGGTGGCGTCCCTGGTTCTGGTGGCGCTGCCCTTTCTGGGCGACGTCGTCGCCCGCTGGCTGTGGGTGGCAGTCGCTGCCGTGGAGGTCCTCCTGCTGCTCGCCGTGTGGCAGGAGTTCCAGACGCCGGCGGTGGGCGCCCTCGCGTTCGAGGAGCGGGTGCCCTGGATCCCGGGGGTCAACAGCAGCTACCACGTGGGCGTCGACGGGCTGTCCCTGCCACTGCTCGCCATGACGGCCGTCATCTTCCTGGCCTGCGCCGTGTACGGGCTGAGGGAGAGGGACCGCCCGCGCCTGCATGCGGCCCTGTTCCTGTTCCTGCAGAGCGTCAGCATGGGGCTCTTCGTCTCAGCAGACCTCATCCTGTTCTTCCTGTTCTTCGACCTCTCCATCGTCGGCATGTACTTCATCATCGCCGGGTGGGGACACGGCAACAACGCACGCTCTGCCATGAAGTTCTTCCTGTACACCTTCCTCGGATCGCTGGCACTGCTCGTGGGCTTCATCGGCCTCTACGTGGCTGCCGACCCCCACACCTTCGACATGGTGGAACTGACGGCCCAGCTGCCTCTGACGGGGTCGCCCATCACGGGCGGACTGGTGCTGGCGGCGATCCTGCTCGGACTGGCAGTCAAGACTCCGACGGTGCCATTCCACACCTGGCTGCCGCCCGCCCACACCGACGCACCCTCGGGCGGATCGGCCGTCCTGGCCGGAGTGCTCCTCAAGATGGGAACCTATGGCTTCCTGCGCATCGCCATGCCGATGCTGCCCGAAGCCTGGCGGGCGTGGGCCTGGGTGATCATCGCCGTCGGCGTCATCTCCGTGATCTACGGGGCGCTCGTGGCCCTTGCCCAGACCAATGTCAAGCGCATGATCGCCTACACGTCGGTGAACCACATGGGCTACATCGTCATGGCGGTGGGCGCAGCCGGTCTCGTGGCCGGCGATTCCGGGGAGGCCCGCTCCATCGCCGTCACGGGCGCCGTGACCCAGATGGTGAGCCATGGGCTGATCACCGCGGCGCTGTTCCTGCTCGCCGGTGTGTTGCGGGACCGCGCGGGCACCTATGCGATGGATGAGTTTGGTGGGCTGGCGGCACCTGCGCCACGCTTCGCGGCCCTCTTCGCGGTCGGTGCCTTCGCCTCCCTGGGGCTCCCGGGTTTCTCGGGCTTCATCGCCGAGTTCCAGATCTTCACGGGCAGCATCGCCACCGCCCCGGTGACCGCCGTCGCGCTGGTGGGGATCCTGATCACCGCAGCCCTCTTCCTGCGGGCGCTCCAGCGCATCTTCACGGGTGAGACCCGGGGCCAGTCCGTGGGCTTCGCGGATCTGCACGGTGCCGAGTGGATGTCCATCGGTCCGCTGCTGCTGCTGTCCCTGGCCATCGGCATCCTGCCGCGCTTCCTCCTCGACGTCATCGAGCCGGCCGCCGCGATACTGGTCCAGCTCGTGGGGAGGTAATTCAACATCATGCAGCCGTTGCTGCTGCTTCCCGAGATCCTGCTCTTCGTGGGCGGCCTCGCGGTGCTGCTCACCGGGTCCTTCCTGCCGAGGCAACGGCAGTGGGTGACGCGCATCATCGCCGCGACGGCGCTCGTGGCCGCTGCGCTCGCCGCCGGGATCGCGATGCCCGGACCGGCACAGTTCGCATTCGAGGGCGCCTTCACCATCGACGTCGCAACGGGCGCCGCGCGGATCATCGCCTGTCTGGGAACGTTGATTGTGCTGGCGCTTGCATCCGACGAGATCGCCGGCACGGCCAGGGAGAGTGAGACCTACGCCCTCCTGCTGTTCTCCACCACCGGCGCTCTGGTCCTGGCTGGAGCGCACGACCTGCTCGTGGTGGCCGTCGGCTTCCTGCTCGCGAGCATTCCCTTTTACGGCCTCATCGGCATTGCGCTGACCCGTCGGGGTGCTGAGGCGGCCATGAAGACGTATCTTCTGGGTGCGTTGTTCGGCATCGTTCTGCTGGGCGGGATCGTCGTCTTGTACGGGGTGAGCGGAACCACGAATCACGCTGAGCTCGCAGAGCTGTTGACCGAAGCGCCCGCCGGCGCCGTCGCTGTGGGAGGGCTGGCCGTCGTGGCGGGACTGCTCTTCAAGGCCGGGGGAGTGCCCGGGCACTTCTGGGTGCCGGACGCGGCTGAGGGCTCTGGTGGTGCCGTGGCTGCTTTCGTCACGACGGTGCCCAAGATCGGCGCAATGGTTGCCATCTACCGGATCGTCGACCTGCTGCCTGATTCCCTCGCCTGGCCCCTGCTCGTGGCGGTGCTGGCGACCGCGAGCATGACGCTGGGTAACCTGGCCGCCTACTGGCAGAGTGACCCGCGGCGCCTGCTCGGCTGGTCCACCGTGAGCCAGGTGGGATACATGCTCGTGCCGGTCGCGGTGGCCGGGATTGTGGACTCGGCGCTACCCGCATTGCTGGTGTACCTGGCCGGGTACACCGTGACCAACCTTGCGGCGTTCGCGATCACCACTGCTTTCCCGCGTCATCGCACCCTCGACTCCTACCGCGGAATGGGGCGAGCCCACCCGTGGCTGGGGGCCGCCCTCGTCGTCGCCCTGCTGGGCCTCGTCGGAACACCGCCCACCGCCGTCTTCACGGGCAAACTGTTGACCACAATCGCGGTGTGGGACGGTGGACTCGCGTGGCTGGCGGTGGTCGTCTTCCTCAATTCACTGGCCAGTCTCTTCTACTATCTGCGCTGGATCGCGCCGGTCTACGGCAGCGGCGAGTCCATCCACACATCGGTGTTCGGCGCATCGACGCCGGCCCGGTGGTCGGCCATCACCGCGATTGCCGCCGCGGGACTGAGCGTGGTGATGGGCGTGGGGGTGGGACTGATCTGGGCGGCCCTTTCCTGACGCTCCATCATTGCCACCCGCTCCTACAGGATTGTTCCGAACGACGCCGACCAGTTCCGCAACTGGGCGACGATGACGTCCCAGATCCCTGTGACCATGGACAGGCCGACCGTCAGCATCAGCACCCCGCCCGCCACCTGTACTCCACGTTGGTGACGCATGAGCCAGCCCAGGTGGGGGCTCAGCTTCGTGAAGGCGGCGGCGAAAGCCAGGAAGGGCAGTCCGAGTCCGAGTGCGTAGAAGAAGGCCAGCGCGGCCCCCTTGACGGCTGAGCCCTCCGTCATGGCGAGCGTCAACACCACCGACAGCGTCGGGCCGATGCATGGTGTCCACCCCAGGCCGAAGGCCAACCCCAGCAGGGGAGAGGCGGCGACGCCCATGCGGGGCATCATCGACAACCTGAGTTGCGGTGGCATGGGCAACCAGCCGATGAAGCCTGCTCCCAGGATGATGATGAAGAAGCCAGCCAGCACGGTGATCAGGCGTTGGTGTTGCAGGAGCAGCCCGCCCAATCCGCCAAACAGTGCTCCGGTGAGGACGAAGACGGCAGCGAAGCCGAGCACGAATCCGATGGTGCCGAGCACCAGTGATCGGCGGCTTCCGGTGCCCTCAGTGATCTGTGTGGCGCCGAGTCCGGAGGCGTACGACAGATACCCGGGCAGCAGGGGGAGAACGCAGGGGGAGGCGAAGGACACCACGCCAGCCAGTACGGCCAGGGGTATGGCCAGCAGGAGCGATGTGCCGAGGGCCTGGCTGATCCAACTCTCCAGCAGGATCATTCGGCCGCCCGTACGTCCTCCACCACACCCACCAGCGTGGTGGTGGTGATCTCACCGAGCATCCGGGCGGCGACCCTGCCGGATTCATCGATAACTATGGTGCTGGGGATGGCGTTGGGCGGGACCTGCCCGAAGCCGAGGAGCAGCGAGCCGTCAGGGTCGTAGAAGCTTGGATAGGGGAGCTCAAAGGCGCGTTCGAATGCCTGTGCGGGGACAGGATCGAGGTCCCGTGTGTTGATGCCGATGAGCTGCACGTCGGGCATTTGCTCCGCGGCGGCCACCAGTGCCGGCGCCTCCGAGCGGCATGGGGCACACCAGGACCCCCACACGTTGAGCACGATGACCTGGCCGGAGTAGTCGGCGGTGGACAACGGCTCGCCATCCAGCGTCGTGCCGACGAGTTCCGGGGCCATCTCGCGCTCGTCCAGCGGAACCACCGACACAGAACCGTCGCCAGTCACGAACCCGATGCCGTTGTCCCCGTCGGCCGTCCCACTGGGGGAGGAACAGGCCGTGACCAGGAGAACAATGACGACGAGAACCGCGGTGCGGTACCTGATCATGCGTCAGCTCCACGTCGCCGGTCCAGGACGCTCGGGCGCCGTCGGCCGAGTGCATCCGGACTCGGTTGAGCCGCGATCTGCCGCGGATCGCTTGCAGCGGACGCAGTCCTGGCCGCCAAGGGCAGCGTCAGCGTGAAGGCGGCGCCCAGCTTCTCACCGGGACTGGTCGCGGTGAGTGAGCCGCCATGTGCGATGGCCAGGCCGCGGGAGATGGTGAGACCGATCCCGGCACCTGCGGCGTCCCGCGATCGGGCCAGGTCCGCTCGGTAGAACCGTTCGAAGACGTGGTCCAGCTGTTCGAGGGTGAGGCCGTCACCGTTGTCGGTGACGGAGATGATGGCGGAGCCGCCATGTCTCCTCCCATGGACGTCTACGTTCCCGCCCGGAGGAGTGTGACGCAGTGCGTTGTCCAACAGGTTCCCCAAGATCTGGGCGATGCGTTGTGGGTCGACCAGGACGGGTATCTGCTCGGATCGCTGATCAAGAGTGACGCCCTTGGCCTGGTATCGGCCGCGGGCCGTGGCGACGGCGAGCTTCACCAGGTCGCTGATGTCCACGGGTTCCGGGACGAGGCTGAGGCGGCCCTCCTCGGCGCGGGAGACGGCGTCCAGATCGCGGGCGATCCGCTGGAGCCGTTCGGCCTGGAGTAGTAGGAGGTGTTGGGTCTCCTCGTTCCACGGGGTGATGCCATCCGCGAGTGCTTCCAGTAGTGCAGTCAGGGTGGCTATGGGGGTACGCACCTCGTGGGCGACGTCGGAGAGGAGGCGCCGCCTCGTTTCCTCTGTCGCGTCCAGTCGACGCGCCATGTCGTTGAAGGCCTTTCCCACGCCGTCCAGTTCGGAGCTGAAGCCCGCTTTCGGCACCCGTGCCGCATAATCGCCGGTGGACACGTGGCTGGCCGCGGAGGTGAGCTGTTCAAGGGGCCGCCGCAACCGCTTGGTGTCGTACCAGGAGACAAGGAGCGCCAAAACCAGGGCAACCATGAACCCGACCGCGAGCGAGGCCACCCCGGCGTCGGTGAAAGCACGTTCGATGTGCGGTAACTCTGCAGCGTCAATCTGGCGCCCGACCTGCAACAAGTGGCCATGGAAGAGCGGGGGACCGACGATGCTGGCCACCAGAGCAGCAGTGGCAATGCTCGCGACCAGCACCATTGCCTGTGTGAGGAACATCCTGGTGCCCCACGACATCCCGCCGCTGAGGCGGCCAAGACCCCTCGCTCGTGTCCCCTTGCCGGGCGTCTCGTGGCCGTGGGGAAGCTTCTTCCCTGGGTCGTCAACGCCGTTTCGCCATAGTCGAGTCACCATGGTCCGTATTGTCCCCGGCGGGTGGCGGATTGACGATGGCCGACCGGCTGTCTGCCGATATCTTGATCAAATCTTGGTTCTTTCAGGCGTCCGGAACCACGGTTCAGCCACCAGGCCACGGGTAGCCTGACAGGTGTGAAGCCCCTGTCGAGAGATCACTTGCCGCGCGCACTGGCCCTCGCCCTGGCGGTGTTGACGGGTCTGCTCCTGGGTGCCGGCTATGCGCCCATGGGGGTGTGGCCCGCGACCATCGTGGGCGTCGGGTTGTTCACGTGGCTCCTGTCGGGGCGGACGCCGTGGCAGGCAGCTGGCCTGGGTGTCGTGGCGGGCCTGGCCATGAATGTTCTCACCATCCACTGGATCGGTGTGCTGGGAGTACCGGTGGCCGTTGCGCTGGTGGCGTTCATGTCGCTGTGGAGCGCCCTGTTGGGCGTCATGGTGTCGTGGGTGACCCGGTTGGGCTTGTGGGTGCTGTGGGTTCCCTGTGCCTGGGTGGCTGTGGAGTTGGCCGCCGGGCGTGTCCCCTTTGGGGGCTTCCCCTGGCTCCGGCTGGCCTTCACCAGTGTGGATCAGCCCGTGTCCGGATGGTTGCCATGGGTGGGTGCGACTGGTGTTTCGTTCCTTTTGGCCCTGGTCGCCCAGCTGGGGCTCTTGGCGGTCCGGGACCGTCGTCACCGCGTGCGAGCAATCGCTGTCGCTCTTGCCGTCATCGTGGTGGGGGGCTCACTGAAACTGCTTCCTCAGGCCACGCCGGAACAGCAGGTGACGGTGGGGGTGGTGCAGGGCAATGTGAACCGCTACCTGCACGGCACCCCGTACTACGCGCAGTCCGTCACCGACAACATGCTGAGCGAGACCATCTTCCTGCTGGCATCCAATCGGGCCGCGGGGGAGGCTCCGCTGGATTTCGTGCTGTGGCCCGAGAATGCCACCGACGTCGACCCTCTGGTGGAGCCGGAAACCCGACGCCTGGTGGAGACCGCTGTGGCGCTGACGGGGGCGCCCATCTTCGTGGGAGCCGTCATGGACGGTCCGGATCCCGAAACGACCCGCCAGACCGCTGGCATCTGGTGGCATCCGGACACGGGGCCGGGGGATCGCTACAACAAGCGCAACCTGGTGCCGTTCGGTGAGTACATCCCGTTCCGTGACTTCCTCCTGCCCCGCCTGCCGGTGCTCCAGCAGATCGGTAGACAGTCCATTGCGGGCACCGAACCGGGAGTGTTGGCTGCACCCACGGAGGCCTATGAGTACCTGCAGGTGGGGGACATCATCTGCTTCGAACTCGCGTGGGACGACTCGGTGTACGACACCGTCCGAGGCGGAGCTGACATCATCGTCTCCCAGAGCAACACCAACACCTACGGCGGCACCTTCGAGGTGCCGCAGCAACTCGTTCTCAACCGAATACGAGCCATGGAACTGGGTCGCGAAGTGGTGGTCTCCACGTTGAACTCAGTCTCCGGGCTGGTGGACGCGAACGGCACCTTCTTGGAGTCGACGGAGGAGTTCACCGCCGCCAATCGCACCTTTACCGTTCCGTTGCGAACGAACATCACTCTTGCCGTCACCCTCAGCCCATGGCTGGGTTGGGTGTTGGCGCTCCTGGGTGTCGGCGCCACCCTGCTCGCGGGGGCAAGGTCGAGGCGCCCCGAGCAACGAAACGAAACAGCATCAACAGATGCCAACTCCGATTTCCATGAAGATCTGATGGATTCGGGGTTCGAAGCTTGTCAGGCCGGAGGAAGCCACCTAGTCTCGGACTGAATAGATACCCACCGGGGTATGCAAGGGGATCAGATGGGAGTGCGTCGTGGGTGGATGGCAAGGAATGGGTGGGGGAATGGGCTGGAATTGGTTTTTCCTGGCCCTCCTCATCGTGGGAGTGATACTGCTCGTGGTGGCGTTGGTGCGCGGTCTGAGTGGTGGGAGGGGGAACTCAGGACCAGCTGGCCCCAGTCGGGCCCGCGAGATCCTCGACGAGAGATATGCCCGTGGTGAGATTGACACCGACGAGTACCACGACCGTGTTCAGCAGCTGGGGGAGCGCGAGTGAGCGGTATCAGCCGCCGCCAATCGCTGCAGTTGGGAGCCCTGGGGGGAGCGGGAATTGTCGTCGGCGGGATCGGGCTGTCCCAGACCGGTCCGCCGTGGACGACGCGACCCGTCGGGGGCAGTGGGGATTCAGGCCTGGATCTGGTGCAACCGAAAGTAGTGCGCAGCAAGGACGGTGTACTCCGTACCGAGCTCGTCCTCTCACGGGAAGACGTTGAACTGGCGGGGGTCACCGCGCAGATGTTGACCTACAACGGCTCCGTGCCTGGGCCGACGTGGCACGTGCGGCCAGGTGACCGGCTCGAGGTGCGCCTGATCAACAACCTCGACACGGCCACCAATCTGCACACTCATGGCCTCGCTGTCTCGCCGGAGGGGAACAGCGACAATCCGTTCCTGAGCATTGGGCCCGGAGAGAGCTTCGACTACCTCTTCGAGCTGCCGGACGATCACCCCACCGGTTTGTTCTGGTACCACCCGCACCTGCACGGCACCGTCGCCGACCAGGTCTTCGGTGGCCTGTACGGCGCCATCCTCATTCAGGACAGCGACGAATTACCGGTCTCCCGCGACCGGATCCTCGTCATCTCCGACACCACGCTGACGGCCAACGGGGGTGTAGCGCAGGTGTCCCAGGGGCAGGTCATGATGGGCAGGGAGGGCGAGCTTCTGCTGGTCAATGGTCAGTCACAGCCACAGTTGTCGGGCCGGCCGGGGGAGCGCGAACGGTGGCGAGTGCTCAACGCCTGCACCTCCCGCTACTTGCGCTTGGCAGTGCCGGGCCAAGACGTCCAACTTCTGGGGATGGATGCTGGCCACGAGAGTTCTCCGCGACAGGTCGACGATGTGCTGCTCATGCCGGGTAGCCGGGCCGACCTGCTGGTGACCATGCAGACAGGGACGAGCGAGCTGATCACCCGTGGTTATGACCGCGGGAGCGCCATGATGGGCATGATGGGCAACGGCGAACTCTCCGGCCCCGCCACCTTGGCCACGGTGGTGGTGGAGGGCGACGAGACCCCCTCAGATGGGCGTGCCATTCCGGAGCGGGCACCGGGCCCGGACCTGCGCGATCGCGAACCGGACAACCGGCGCGAAATCACCATGACCATGGGCATGGGAGGCATGGGCGGCGGCATGACATTCGGCTTCGATGACCGGCGCTTTGACGGCGAGCGCACCGACCAGAGCGTGACCGCAGGCACGGTGGAGGAGTGGAAGATCCAGAACCCCACGATGATGGACCACCCCTTCCATCTGCACGTCTGGCCGATGCAGGTCATCGCGGATGGTGGGACGCGCGTGGAGGAGCCGACGTGGCGTGACGTCGTCAACGTCCCGGCAGGTGGCTGGACCAAGGTCCTCGTGGATTTCGCCCGCCACCCGGGGCGCAGCGTGTATCACTGCCATATCCTCGACCATGAGGACGCAGGCATGATGGGTGTCGTGGAGTCAGGCGGCTGAGGAGGCCAAAGCGGAGGATTCGGCACCTCGCCCGACCCCTGACCCGGGGTGGTTCCGTCCCGCATCACGCTTGACAATCTCTCAGTTGAACAGGGTCTGCCCGATGTGTTCGCCCTGCCGGCAGCCGGGAGGGACGGCCCACAGGCCGGAGCCGGTGTGCTCCAGGTACTCCATGAGGGCGTCGTCGCGGGACAGCGCGTTCTGCATGGGGGCGTAGCGCGTGAGCGGCTCCCGGATGAAGGCAATGAAGAACAGGCCGGCATCCAGACGTCCCAGGGCGTCGGCTCCGTCGGTGAAGTTGTAGCCCCTGCGCAGTATCTTGGTGCCGTTGTTGTGGGCCGGGTGAGCCAGACGGACGTGCGAATCCATCGGCATCAGCGGGCCGTCGCGACCCTCCAGTTCGAAGTCCGGTTCGGTGAACTCGGTACCACCGGACAGCGGCGCTCCTTGCAGGCGGTCGCGGCCGATGAGTGCTTCCTGCTCGCGGAGGCTCGTGCGGTCCCACGTCTCGATGCGCATGTTGATGCGCCGGGCTACCAGATACGATCCGCCCGTCAGCCACTGGGCAGTGGCGTCATCTCCGTTTTGCACCCAGACGAACTCGGAGAGGTCTTCGGGTTCCTCGGCGTGGAGGTTGGCGGTGCCGTCCTTGAAACCGAGCAGGTTGCGGGGCGTTGCCTGGCTTGTGCTGGTGGACGACGTCCGACCGAACCCCAGCTGCGCCCACCTCATGGACACGGTGCCGAACCCGATCCGGGCAAGGTTGCGGATGGCATGGACGGCCACCTGGGGGTCGTTGGCGCAAGCCTGGATGCACAGGTCCCCGTCGCTGCGTGCGGCATCGAGATTGTCAGAAGGGAAGTGCGGCAACCGGCGAAGTTCTTCTGGTTGTCTATCGCGCAGCCCGAAGCGGTCGGTGCCGTCCTTGTCGAACAGGGTGGGCCCGAACCCGAAGGTGAGGGTCAGGCCTGCGGCGTCCAGGCCCTGGGTCTCGCCGGTGTCCTCGGGTGGTGCGTCGTACGGCAACGCCGCGCCGCCGCCGACGAGTCGGCCGGAAGTCATCGCCGCGGCGGCCTCTGTCCAGGCTTGCAGAAGCGTCACAAGTGCTTGGCGGGAGTCGGTGGTCACGTCGAACGCGGCGAAGTGCACCCGGTCCTGTGCTGGTGTGATGATGCCGGCCTGGCGATTGCCGTGGAATGGGTAGGACAGTGTCGCATCGTCGGTGGCGGGGTCCGAGGCATGGGCGGCCGTCCAGCCCGCCACGCCGGACACGCCCACCAGCGCCCCTGCCCCGGCGACTCCGAAGAGTCGGCGGCGCGACACACTGCCGGTGGTGGCGGCTCGGTGATCATTCTCTGGCCGCGGGGTCACAGGACAATCGCTCCCGTCATCTTGGACAGGGGTTCGCCGAGTGCGTTCACGGCGTCGGACAGTGCCTTCCGCTCCGCCGCCTCGACGGTGTCGTAGCCCACGAACCCACCGTCGTCAGCGCGGTGGCCGTCGAGGAGCTGCTGCAGTGCCTGGAAACGCTCGCCGATCTCCACCGACAGGACCGGGTCTTTGACCGCGAGCAGCGGCTTGACGCCCTCGTAGGCCACTCGGGCGCCGTCGACGTTGGCTTGGAAGTCATACAGGTCGGTGTGTGACCAGATGTCCTCCTCACCGGTGACCTTTCCGGCGGCAACCTCGTCGAGGAGCCCCTTGGCGCCATTGCCGATGTCGGCGACCGTGTACGTCTGGTCCTGCACCCGTTTGTGGAGGAGCTGGGTGTTGGCCAAGAGGTCCTGCGCATAGGTGGACTTGTCCGCTTGGGCGAGCGGCTCATAGCCGGACGCCGGGGGCCACAGGTCCTTCTCGATGCGATGCCAGCCGGTCCACTCCTGGCCCGGCTCAAGGTCGGCCTCGCGCAGGTCCATCTTCGGGTCAAGGTCACCGAAGGATTCGGCCACCGTCTCGATCCGTTCCCAGTGTTGCCGCGCCGTCGGGTAGAGGGTGCGGGCGCGGTCGTCGTCGCCTGAGGTCCAGGCGTCGAGGAACTCCCCAGTGGCATCCACCAGTTCCTGCGCCTGGTCGCGCACGTAGGCGGCGTACTGGGTCTCCGCGGCCTCGATGTCGGCCTCGGCGACGCCCTGGATGGCCAGGTCCTCGTCAGAACCGGTCACCGTGAACGCGTCGCGTATTCCCTTGCCCACCATGCCCGGTTTGCAGGCAGTGACGTAGTCGCCGGGGGTAGCACGAACGACGAGGTTGCGGGAGAGGCCGGGACCGATGTTCTCGACCTCACCGATGATTCGCAACCCGTCGGAGGCGTAGAGGTAGAACTCGCTGACCTCGGTGCCCTCGTTGTTCACCCGGAAAGAAAGATTCCCCGACTCCACCTCGGTGGTTGACAGGTCACAGGCGTCGCCGGTGGAGGTGACGATGATCTCCCCGTCCTCACCGGGAGCTGCCGCAGTGTTGGGTTCGGTCAGACCACAGGCGCTGAGCGTCAGTGCCACGATGGAGCAGGCGAGCGGGAACAGTGGTTTCTTCACAGAGAAAATCCTTCAGGGAACCAGGCTGGGATGTCAGGCCGCGGCGGGGGAGTGTGCACGTGTCGCGTCGACGCGGTCA
>CBDTVQ010000013.1:0-15197 GCA_965364045.1 uncultured Tessaracoccus sp.
CTTCGGTCTGCCAGATGTCCTCGGTTATGACGGCGCCAACGCGATCTCCCCGACCGTGCGCAAAGGTCAGAACGTCGGTCAGGTGCTGCTCTCCCTGGGCATTGTCAGTGCCGAGTTGGACGAGTCCGTCACGCAGGATTTCGGCGTTGAAGACATAGGTGCCGGAGTTGATCTCGGTGATCTGCCTCTGCTCCTCGGAGGCATCGCGGTGTTCGACGATGCCCACCACACGGTCACCGTCGCGCAGGATGCGTCCGTAGCCCGTGGGTTCATCAACGTGTGCGGTGAGAACTGTCACGCCGTTCACGTGTGCGCGGTGGATGGCCACCAACTGCCGCAGCATGTCCCCGGTCAGCATGGGGACATCGCCGTAGGTGACAACCACCTCACCAGTCAGGTGACCGAGCTCCTCGAGCCCGCACATCACGGCGTGACCGGTTCCCAGCTGTTCTTCCTGGAGTGCCGTGGTCACTGAGGCAGACAATTGGCCCAGTTCTTCGACGACCTGCTCGCGATACTTTCCCACCACCACCACCAGGTGCGAGGGATCGAGGGCCGCTCCGGCCGAGACGGCATAGTGCAGCAGCGTCTTGCCGGATATTTCGTGCAGCAACTTCGATTTTGAGGACTTCATGCGGGAACCGCCACCGGCCGCGAGGACGATGACCGCCGCCACGGGGGCAAGATCGCTGTCGAGATTCTGCGCTGTCATCGTTCTCCCGGGAAGAGTGCGAACCACACGGCTGCGAGCCTATCAGCCAACCATCGGCGTTCGCCGACGCTGTTACTGAGCCAACTGCACAGGATTTATCCATACTCGGCTGTAGATATCGTGGACGCATGACCATCGACATCACCACTTCCCTTGGAAGCCTCGTCACCGCAGATCCGCGTCGTGCTCGAATCCTTGAGGGGTTGGGTCTGGACTACTGCTGCAACGGCCACCGCTCCCTCCTGGAGGCGACCGACGCGGCCGGCCTGGCCGTCGCCGACGTGGCGGCCGCCCTGGATCTGCCCGGTGTCGCACCCGCACAAGCGATCATCGGGGAGCACGCCAACTCCGCGTACGCGCACGATATCGTCGATTCTCATCACGCGTACATGTGGGAGGAGATGCCCAGGCTGCAGGCGCTCGTGAACAAGGTCCTGACGGCACACGGCGCGCTGCACCCCGAACTGGCACTGGTCCATGAGACCTACACGCAGGCGATCGCCGCACTGGACCCCCACATGACACAAGAGGAACGCATCGTGTTCCCGGCCATCAGCCGCATGGAGAAGTCGCAGGCCTCAGCCATGGGCACCTCATTGGCCGAGCCCATCCAGCAGTTGCGCGACGAACACGAGGTGGTGGGGAGCCTGTTCAAACAGATCCGGACCCTCACAGATGGCTACGCCGTGCCGGAGGGGGCGTGCAACTCCTATCGCGCCATGCTGACCGGGCTGGAGGAGATGGAACTCGACCTCCATGAGCACATCCACAAGGAGAACAATGTGCTGTTCCCCCGTGTGCTTCAGCTGGAGGCCGAGCTCTCACTGTGAGTCAGGCGCCGCGCTTCTTGTCGGCGGCAATCACGTGACGCATCCCTTCGATGGCGACGGGGATGAGGTTGCCCACCTGCGAAGCATCCTTCTCCTGCTCCGTCATCGGCGCAAAATCATGGTGCCCCATAACCATCATCACGCCTCCCGTGCGAACACGGCGCGTGGAACCCACGAGGAACAGCGTGGCGCACTCCATCTCGGAGACCAGGCACCCACCCTTGACCCAGGCATCCCACCGATCCTTCAGCATCGGAGCGACGGGCATGGAGTCCGGGCTGTGCTGGCCGTAGAAGGAGTCCTTGGACTGTGAAACCCCCACGTGATGACGCCGATCAAGCTTCTGGGCGGCTGCCACCAAACCATTGATGATGTCCTGGTCCGCGACCGCCGGGAACTCCATGGGTAGGTAGTGCAGGCCGGTCCCCTCGTCGCGGATGGCCGCGTTGATCACGGCGACGTCGCCCGGCTGCGTCTCTGGCTGCATGGCCCCGGCCGTACCCACCCGCATGAAAGTGTCGGCGCCCACATGAATCAGTTCCTCAACGGCGATTGCCGTGCTCGGTCCACCCATGCCAGTTGACGTGACTGCGACGGGTTCACCGTCGAGCTCTCCCGCCCACGTGGTGTGTTCCCGGTTGGACGCGACGAACCGCGGGTTGTCGAAGTGCTGCGCGATGACCTCACACCGGCCGGGGTCCCCGGGCAGGAAGACGTAGCGTCCAATGTCACCCTGGCTGAGGTGGATGTGATATTCGTAACCATCTGAGTACGTGGCCATGTATTACTCCTTCTTCGACGGACCCCACACGCTAGCGCGCCGCGACGCCCGGCACCTCAAATGTCCGATCCTTCAGCGAATCGCCACGGATGTGGCGCTGACCTGCTGGAGGAATCCGCTCAGCGCATCTGCTGCTTCTGGGCGGGGGCTGTAGTGGGCCCACCTGCCGCGGTACTCCCGATCCACGAGGCCGACGTCGACCAACTTCTTCACATGGTGAGACAAAGTGGGCGGGGAGATCCCGAGCTGGCCTGGGAGATGGCAGGCGCACACCGTGCTGTGCCCCGATGAGGCGATGTGGGCGTAGACCCTGAAGCGGACCGGGTCGCTGAGAGCCTTTGCCACTGCGGCCAGCTGTCCGGCCTCGGCCGGGTCCATCAGCGCTGCTGCAGCGGCGCCACACTCGAACTCTGGATCAGCAACAGTCATTTCAGGATCGTAGCGTCGCAGTACAGCGCCCGGTGTACAGTTCAGCGCATGCTGACCATTGCTTCGCGTTTGGATGTCATGAACCGGCTGGGGCGGGCCATGGCCGACCACACCCGCTCCCGGATTCTCATGACGTTGCTGGAGGGGCCAGCGTATCCGGCCGAATTGTCCCGCGACTTGGGGTTGACACGGTCGAACGTGTCGAATCACCTGACCTGCCTTCGAGCCTGCGGAATCGTGGTCGCGGAGCCCGAGGGGAGGCAGACGCGATACGAGATCACGGACCCACACCTGACGCAGGCGCTGAACGCGCTGGTGGAGGTCGCGCTCGCGGTCGATGAGAGCGTCCCATGTCTGGACCCTGAGTGCTCAGTCGACGACTGCGGCGTATCCAAGGTGCACAAGTGAACACGATCACCGCTCCACACGCCACGGATACGGACCTGGCCGATCATGACGAGGACTTGAGCTGGTGGAAGGCCCCGGGGATTCTGATCCCGGCCCTCTCCGGGATGGTGTTCCTCACCGGCCTGATCTGCGAATGGTTCGGCTCCGGACTCGTAGCCATGGCGCTTTTCTGGGTCGGATTGCTGCTGGGCGCCTCCACGTTCGTACCCGGCGCGCTGCGCAATCTGCTCACCAAACGCAAGCTCGGCATTGGGTTGCTGATGACGATCAGCGCGACCGGCGCGGTGATCCTCGGATACATCGCGGAAGCCGCGGCCCTGGCCTTTCTGTACTCGATCGCGGAAGCGTTGGAGGACAGGGCCATGGACCGCGCTCGGGCTGGGTTGCGAGCACTTCTGCAACTGGTTCCCAGGACAGCCACCATCAAGCGCGGCGGCGTACCTGTAGTACTCCCGGCCAAAGAGTTGCAGGTCGGTGACCTGCTGGTGTTGCGACCGGGTGAAAGGGTTGCCACTGACGGTGTTGTGCGCACCGGTCGCAGCAGCCTGGACACCTCCGCCATCACGGGTGAGTCGATCCCGGTCGAGGTCCAGTCAGGCGATGTGGTTTCGGCCGGCTCGATCAACAGTTCCGGAATGCTGGAGGTGGAAGCGACCGCTGCCGGCGTCGACAACTCATTGACGGCGATTGTGGAACTGGTTGAGCAAGCTCAGGCCGAGAAGGGGTCGCGCGCCCGACTGGCTGACCGGATTGCCCGGCCGCTTGTGCCAGGTGTCATGGTACTTGCAGTGCTGGTCGCGCTCATCGGGTCGCTGTTCGGGGACCCCGAGCTGTGGGTCACGCGCGCCTTGGTCGTGCTCGTGGCCGCCTCCCCCTGCGCCTTGGCGATCTCGGTACCCGTGACCGTCGTCTCCGCGATCGGCGCAGCGACCAAGTTCGGCGTGGTGATCAAGTCCGGGGCCGCGTTCGAACGCTTCGGTGGCATCCGCCACCTCGCCGTCGACAAGACCGGCACTCTGACGCGCAACGAACCCACAGTCGCCCGCGTCATCACCACGGTCTCCGCATCGCCTGAACTCGTGCTGGAGTGGGCGGCGAGCCTGGAACGGCACAGCACGCACCCACTCGCTGCGGCGATCACGAACGCAGCACCGCAGGCACAGCCCGCCGAAGGGATCATCGAGACCGCCGGTCATGGCATCACCGGGCACCTGGACGGGGCAACGATCACAGTCGGTAGTCCTCGATGGCTCAGTGGCGGCGAACTCGAAGAAGAAGTGGACACGCTGGAAAGCGACGGGATGACCGTGGTCATCGTCCACCGCGCTGGGCAACCCGTCGGGGCGATTGGAGTCCGTGACGAACCGCGCCCAGAAGTGCCCGAGGCGATCGCCACGTTGAGGTCCCGAGGGATAGGCGTGACGATGCTCACGGGAGACAACGCCCGAACTGCTCGCGCCATCGCCGCACAGGCTGGCATCCACGACGTGCGCTCCGAGTTGCGCCCCGAGGACAAGGCCAAGGCCGTCACCGAACTCAGCCGTACCCAGCCCACAGCCATGATCGGGGACGGCATCAACGACGCCCCCGCTCTCGCCGCCGCCGACCTGGGCATCGCGATGGGGACAACCGGCTCGGACGCCGCGATCGAATCAGCTGACGTTGCCTTCACTGGCCACGACCTCCGGCTCATCCCCCAGGCACTCGCTCACGCCCACCACGGCCGAAGAATCATCAACCAAAACGTCGCTCTCTCGATCCTGATCATCGCAACACTTGTGCCCCTATCCATCACAGGCGTCCTCGGCCTCGCCACCGTCGTCCTCATCCACGAGATAGCAGAAATCCTCGTCATCTTGAACGGGCTACGTGCTGCACACTCTCGGCGTGTGCATCTCCAGCGCCCAGCCATCGGGCACGCTGACCAAAGAAGAGTTCCATGACGTGGGGCAGTGCTTCAGGAGGCGGACGCGTTCCACATCCCTCACTGCACTTGGTGTTTGATAGCGGAGCACCATCCGCGGTGTGGTGTGACCGAGCTGGTTGCATAGTGCGCTGGGTGGGAGCCACTGTTCCGTTGAGGGGTGAGCCAGTGCTTCGTTGGCCGTTGAACCACCGCGACGGGCCCGGGTGAGCCGCGGCGCCGTTGGGGGTTGTTGCTGCCGGAGCCGGCGAAGCCGGACTCTGACCGGGTGACACCAGATTTCGAGTACGTGTACCGGGAGTTTGGGTGGCCGTCAGTGACGCGGTTCCGTGTCAGATAGCGTCGCTAGGCTCGGCGCATGAGTCGTCGAAGTCAGGAGAAGCGAGCCGCCCGCGCCAAGGTGCGGGCCAAGCAGCGAGCAAGGGACAAGGTGGGGGATGACCAAAGGCCAGGTGGCTCCATCGCGGAGACGGACATCTTCGACTGGCCTGAATCGCAGCCGCCCCCAGTGCGCATGACCACGGCGGATGTCCTTGCTTGGGCTCGCGCTGGCACGGTCTACGGGATCTGGCGCACCAGGGCCGACGAAATCGATTCTGCCGTGTTCCAAGCCAACGCCGAACCCGTGCTGCTGTCCTGGCTGCGCGATGCCTACGGCATGGGCGGCTGGCAACCCACGGAGCTGATCCGTTATCTGGCCCGATGGGGGAAGTCACCGGTGGCAGGCCTGGCTCGCGTCGTCGTGGCTGTGGAGCGTGACTCACGGGTCGGGCCCACCGCCAAGGATCCTGGCTGGCTCCAGCAGTGGGAAGCTGCTGGGCTGCCCACCAAGTCGGCCGGAACGGGCTGGATGGCGGCCTGGGCGGCATCGCAGCCCGACTGGCTCAAGCTGATCTACCGGTTCGCGATGATCCTGTCCGGGATGCCGACTCTGGAGCCGGTCCTGCCGTTACTGTCAGGAGTCCACGCCTCCCCCCGGCTCGCCTCGAAGCAGGCTCCCGCCTCGGCAAATCCCATGCTGGAGCGGGTACGTGCCCTGTTGGCCAAGGCGGAATCGACTCAGTACGAGTCAGAAGCCATCGCCTTCACTGCCAAGGCCCAGGAACTGATGACCAAGCACGCACTCGATCAGGCGATGCTGGCCGGTGCAGGCTCCGGCCCCGCCGCCCCGGGTGTGATCCGTATCCCCATCGATCCGCCGTACCTGGACGCCAAGGCGCTCCTCCTTCAGGTCATCGCGGGGCACTCCCGCTGCCAAGCTGTCCTTCATCAGAGCGTGGAGATGTCCAGCGTCATCGGCTTCTCGACGGACCTTGAGGCGGTCGAGCTACTGTTCACCTCGCTGCTCGTCCAGGCCCATCACGCCCTGGCCGCAGCCAGCGTCGCCGCGCCACCGGGGAGCCGGACCAGATCCCAGTCATTCAGGGCCGCCTTCCTGCAGGGCTTCATCAGCCGCATCGACGCCCGACTCGACGCGGTGAACAGTGCGGCTTTCGACGAGGCCAAAGCACAGGCGGACACATTCCTGCCGGTCCTTCGCTCCCGGGACGAGCAGATCAGCGAGTTCGTGGAGCAGCGCTTCTCCGCCCTGATCTCCTCCAGGGTGCGAGGCGGTTTCGACGCGCTGGGCTACCATCACGGTCAACGTGCTGGAGACGCCGCCGCCCTGCTCTCGGGCGCAATCGAGGCCTGAGACCGACGCCTCACCGGCGTGGACAGGGCGGCATCCGAGACAGATGTACTCGGTTGAGGGCGCACCCCTGCGGAGAACTAGGACGCCCTGCGTCTGGGGCGGCACATGACTACACTCCTGGCCATCGGGGAGGTGTTCAACAGCGCCACGGCGCAGCCCACACCGTCGCAGTGGCTCAGCCATCAACGGAACACTGGCTCACTCACCACCGGAACAGTGACTCTCCCCGAGCGCAACATCCAGCTGGTCCTGAATTTTCCTTACCGTCGCCCCGGCCTCGGCGGACATGATGGCGGCTGTAGCCCTGAGGTTGTGGTTGCGCAGCCGGGGATCTCCGATTGCGGCGGCCTTCAGCCCCCCCACAAGACCGCATCCACGATACGCAGCGCTGCCCGAGGCCATTGAGGACGGCAGGAGTTCCAGGTGGTCGCTCTAGCGCCGGATCGCGAAGTGCAAGCTCACGCGCTATCAGGACGGCTTCCGTGTGCTCGTAGACCTGGACGAGATTGACGGACGTGACGAAGCCCTAGGTCCTCTTTCCTGTCGACACCAACTCCCCGGGACGTGAGCCTGCGTGGGCTATTCACCTTGCCGGCCCCTGCATTGCAGGAAGCCCGCCCAAGTAACGGTGAGCCCGACGGGTAAACTGGTGATGATCTTCACGTGAACCGCACGCTGTGCCTCGAGGAAGGATCGACATGAGTGCCATTACTGTCTCCCGCAAGCTTGGATCGTACGGTGGTCGAATCTCGGAGAGAGTCGCCCAGGAACTGGGGTGGAAGTTCGCTGACCGCTTTTTCGTGGACGCCGTGATCAGTGAATACGGCCTGATCCAGCTGGGTGAGCTCTACGACAAGCCGCCGACACTGCTTGATCTGTTCAGTGAGAACACCGCGATGACAATCCAGTGGATGAACAAGACTGTGGTGACCTTGGCCGCCGAGTACGACATTGTTCTCCTGGGACGTGGAGGGTTTGCCGCTTTGAAGGGATACTCGGACGTCTTCAACGTGCTCGTGACTGCCCCCCAAGAGGACCGGATCAAGCGGGTCATCGAAGATGACAAGGTCTCCAGGGGCGTCGCCCAAGAGAGGGTGAAGCGGGATGAGGACACGAAGACCCGCTTCGTTCGCCGGTACTACGGAGAGAACTGGGCCGCCGAGGACAGCTACGACTTGGTCGTGGACACGGCGGAGACGTCGGAGGACGAGGCCGTACAGCGCATCATCGAGGCTGCTCAGGCTTGGTTCGAGAGTAGTGACGGGCCCCGGGTCGCTGATCTGGACGTGGATGAGTTGCTGCTGCAGACGATCAAGGACCAATTCGCGGCAGACGCCGCCCGCTAACCGCGTGTCGTTGAAATAGGTTCACGACAGGCGCTGAACCGCACCAAAAGGTGCTGCCGATGCAGCCCGGCCACGATGAGCAGCGCACCCACGACTACGTCCGCCACGGCACCACCACACTGTTTGCGGCGTTGGAGATCGCCGCCGGGAGGGTGACAGGGCTGTGCAAGAACCGGCACCGCCACCAAGAGTTCCCCGGCCTTCCTCAAGCATGTGGCCCGGCCTATTCCGACCGGGAGCTGCATCACCCACACCATGAACTCGAACAGGACCGGCGATCCGTCAAGAGCCTCGGTGATCTCGAAGAACGCGTCTCCTCGACAGACGGCGTCCCGTGTGTGCGCAGGCCAGGACCTCAGCTCATCGGGGTTGCGGATGGTGAACCGGTTCCCGTGAGCGACTCCGTTCCGCAGGTGGCGAACCATTTCCGGTACAGGGGCACGGTCGAAGTAGCCCCCTGCCGCCAGACGGTCGCCCAGCGAGATCAAAGGACCTGTTGCAGCAGCACCTGTTCATCCCAAGCTAGTTCCATCGCAGTGGCGTGGGCTTAGAGCCCGAAACCCGGAGGTCAGCCAGCTGCCATGTTTCGTCCGCGCTCACGTCACCATCCTGCACCACTGGTTCCATGGGCGGCGGGACAACTGGCGGTCCGCCGGTTCATGAGCATCGATTTGCTCCTGTCTTCGCGGCAGAACCGGACGTCAGTGCGGCGATGATGCGTGGGTTCGCGGTCAGCAGAGGGCTGGGGTGTTAGCCGCCGCAGGTGGTCAGGAGGTCGCCATCCGCGTCATAGATTTGTCCTTCGACCGGTAAGGGTTGGTCCCAGTCGAAGGGGATGGTGGCGTTAGGTACTACCCAAGCGTCGACGATAGCAATGCCGTCCACCACAGGATGCGAGGTCATCACGCTGTCGCCGGCCACGCCGATCTGTAGCGTCGTAGCCTCGGTCAGAACCCTCCCGCCGTCGTCACGGACGGCACCCGCGCCCCTCAGCTGGTATTCCGACAGTGTGCCGTCGCTGTCGCGGCTCATGTTGCGTGGCTGAACCGGGCAAGCTCCACCGCCGAGAGCGACAGTTGTGTCGGCCCCGACCGACAACTCCACCCACGCACCGGCACCCGCCTCGCCCAAATTCTCGACCAGGCAACTCACCACGGTGCCGAAGTCGTCGATGAACGCCGCGGTGGTGACCTCCCACGTCTCCAAACCGACGTCTTCCGTGCCGGGCAGATCGCCCACTCGTTTTGTCGCCTGGGAGCCCAGGAACCGCCACGACGCACCCATCAGCAGGCCGCTGCTCGAACAGACCCGGCGCAGGCCGGCCTCGGTGGCCATCTCCCCAGCAGAGAACTCCACTTCGCGCGCGGGCTCGGACCAACCGACCGGGCAGTGGTAGTCATCGAAGGCAAACGAGTACTCGACGTCGCTGCCGGGAGGCAGCGCCGTCACGTTGTTCAGGTCAGGGTCGGACGCCCAGCCCAAGGGCGGCGGACAGCGCTGCACCACAACCGAGCGCGGGATCAACGGCTGGGTCCACCACTCACCCGGCTGGTGAACCTCCAGCGCCCAACCCACCGGCACCGCCTCACGCGGGATCGGCGCGCCACATCCAGACAGGACCATGGCGAGCGCGACCGTGCACAAGACCCCGACGAACTCGCGCTCGTGATCCACCAGGCCCCCTCCACGAACCGCCACATCCACTCCCAAGATCAACCTATAACAGGACTCACCCGCACACGAGAACCACTGTCCGGGTCCTCACCGCCGGTGTGCCAGACCAGGGCCGAGGCGCCGCCCTCTGGTGAGCGTCCCCGACGATCCCGGGGATTGCCAGGGTTGGATTGGGTAGGGCACGCTCGCTGGATGAGCCGCCAGCCCAGCGATCCGATCGCGATACTGATAGTCGTCTCTTGGCTCCATGCCGCCGGCAAGTCGCCCATCACCGGCTGATCGGCCGCGCCGAATCTGTCTGACCTATTTCTGCATCATTCCCTTCTAGCTGAGGAACCGTTCCCAGTTCGCGGACTTGAGAAAATATGTCCCACCGAACCCTTGCTTCCTAAACATCCGAGACGGATAATACTTTCAGGCTCTTGCGCTTTGCCGACAAAGGTGGCGGCCCCAAGAACCAGTCGGCTTCATCACGGGCTGAGGCCGTCACCGACGGGGGGTGGCCCGCATGCCAGGTCCAATTGTCCACTTGCACAACGTTGTGGGGCTTGGCCCGTATCTTCGAGAGATTGGCGGCGATCGCGGTCGTGATCTCGCTGACCTCTTGGATGCGGACCCGTGCAGCCCTTACGCCGGGTTCGGTGCTCAGGGGCCGGATTTCCTGATCTTCTCTCTCAAGGAGTATGGGACACCTCTGGATGAATTCGTCAACTTTCTTTTCGGTGTCTATGACGCACTCGAGCCTTTCATTGACTTTTACGAAGCCGTTGTGGAGCCTGTCGAGCAGGCCATCGACGACGCCGTGACAGCGGTCGACGAGGCCCTGTTCAATGGACTGATCGGCGACATCGGGAAAACTGCCGACCTGATCGGCTCGGCGCTGTTGGTGCAGCTGCAAAAGATGGTCACCTCAAACGTCGATCTCTTCTACCCGTTCTACCCAAAGATCCAGCAGGGAGAACCGGAAGACCAGTGGTACTGGTTCGACACGTGGCACTACCGCCGAACCGGACGATTCGCCTCAACTATGTGGAAACTCGCCCAAGGTGATGACGACCTCATGCGATACGCCATCGGCTACGGCAGCCACATCGGCGGCGACGTCGCCGGGCATCCATTCGTGAACTCCATCGTGGGCGGCCCATATCGATCGTTTTGGCACCGACACCATCTCATCGAGAACTGGATCGATGCCTACGCCCGCAAGGGCTATCCCGACAGCGGGCTCACCAAGAAATGTCTGGGTCTCGGGCCGAAGGACACCTACCTCGCCGACTCCATTGCCGGCAGCTACTACTACCGGCTTTGTGAGTTCCCCAACGGTCAACTTCCGGGCAAGCTCCAGGACTTGATGGTCAAGGCCGTCGACCTGACCTATACCGGAACCACGGTTCCACCCATGCTCTCCGGTCAGGATTTCGACACCACCTACCGTCTGTGGCTGGCATGGTTCGAGCGCACGACGACCATTGGTTCGGCACAGAAACCCACCCCCGTCCCTCCGCCCGGCGCAGCCACTGCTGGGCTCTTCACCGACTTCGTCAACGGGTTCCCCTCACTGCCCGGGGGTGGCGGAGGTGGTGGGGGCGGCGGATTCAGCATCTTGGACATCTTCGCCGCGATTGCAGCCTTCACCAAGTGGCTCATCGACTCCGTCGCCTACGCGATCAACTGGATCATCACCCATGCCGGTGACATCCTCTCGCTCCCTCTCACGGAGGCGCTTGCGTTGGTCAAGTGGCTGCTGTACCAGATCCGCAAAGGCGTCTGGCAAATCTATGAGGAGGGTCGCTTCGCCATGGTGCTTGGCGCCTACCTGCCCCCCGAGCCGCGTGATTTGGCCAGGAACCCGTGGGGCACGGCCTTCATCAATACCTCAGCGGCACACCTGACGGGCGGTCCGTCGCCCCAATTCGCCGCTTACCCCCACAAGCAGGACAAACATGGGCTGTTCGGCCCGATCGAACACCACCTCCTTTACCCCGGCACTCCTCTCGAACAACCGTTCGCGGAGGCGGCGCCGATACCGTTTTACGGTCAGAATCCCGACGTCTTCCTCGACGGCTTCCACTCCTACACCCCTCAGGTCGAGGATCTCTACACGGCGAAGGACCCGTACGGCGTCGGTCCCGACTTCACGCACTGGAGCGACCAGAACACCTGGAGCACGCACCAGTTCGGCTCCATCAAGGCATTTACGGCCCGCCTGCTCTCCGAGCACATCGACGACTTGCCCAACCTCAACTTGGACGCAGACCGCGGCTACGGATGGAAGACCTGGACCGGCGACAAGCCGAACATTGAGGACCAGAACCCTGTACCGACCCACTACGTCGACCCGTGAGGGGACGAAACCATGCCACACGATGATCGACACCCCGACGACCGATTTCCGCGAAATGATCGGCGCGACGAAGGACACGACAAACCAGACGACGGCCCCTTCGACGGCAGGACGCGACTGTTCATCCGGACTCATCCTGCCGACGACGGATCCGAACCGCTTTCCCCGGGACTAGCGTTCTGGACCAGCCCCGATGTCGTCATCGTCAAGCCTGGAGGTGCTGTGGGTGGGGAGGCAATACCGCTCCAGGTCAACAAGGTCCGGGTGACGGTAACCAACGGGGGCGGGATACCGGCCGTGGACGCTTGGGTGGACGCTTGGGTCGCTGATCCATCGACGCTCATCACACCGGCCACCGCCACGCTTATCGGCGCTGGCCCCATCACGATCCAAGCCAATATGCAGGAAACCATCGACCTGCCATGGACGCCCACATCGGGAGACACCGGGCACCGATGCATCATCGCCCGAGTAAGCCTCATCATCCCATCCGATACGTATAACGACCCGACGGTCTTTGACGTCATCGGTGACCGCCACATTGCCCAACGCAACATCCAGGTACTGGAAGTGGCTGTAGGGAAGGCGATGACCTTCCGTTTCCGGCTCGGGACAACTGACGGCCAGCGACGCACCTTGGTGCGGGCCTTGGAGCGCACCTGGGAGATGGACCCGCGCGAGCTCGCTCAAGCTGGCGGGTGTGTCGGGGGTCTACCCGCCAAGATGGGGCTGGAGGCGGTCGGTGTGCGAGTTCTGACACTCCGGGAAGAGCTTGGTCGGCCAAGTCTGACGGGCGACATGTCGCCTTCCTTGGGCATCACCCGACGGCCCGAAGATCCCCCCGGCGAGACAGAGACAAGTGTGGACCCGAACCGGCAGCGACCAGTCGGGGCTGTCACGTTCCAGGTCTCGCCGGAGGACGAGCAGGGGCGCCTGCATGCCGTCGACGTTCTGGAGTTGGACGAGCGGACCGGTGAAACGGTCGGTGGGCTTACCTTCATTATTCGCGTCACCTGACAACGGAAGTCTTGACGGGGCGCTGTGTCACACAAAGTATCGGGCCCGCCAACTTTCGGGAACGCACATCGAGGGCGAGGACGTGAACTTCAACAGCCTGTCAGTGGCGCTCTACGGGGGCTGCGACGTGGCTGTGACGGTCTTCGAGAAGACCTACGACGGTGACCTCAGCGCCCGAGTCCGAGCCAACCGCTGCCGTCCCGGATCTGTTAATGTCCGCGTATGGACGCAGGTAAAGAGATTGACGGTCTGAATCAGTTTTTGGAGTATGTCGATCTCGCGGCTGAGGTATTGGGGATTTTGTCTGATCCGACGCGGATCAGGATCGTGCTGGCGTTGCGGCAGACAGATGAGTTGCCGGTGAATGCGTTGGCTGAGGTTGTGGGCAAGAAGCCTTCAGGGGTTTCGCAGCACCTCGCGCGAATGAGGATGGCCCGCATGGTCACGACCCGGCAGGAAGGCACGAGTGTGCTCTACCGGCTGACGGATGAGCACGCACTCGCAGTTGTGGTGGAGGCGATTCGGCAGGCCGAGCATGCGGTGGCGAACGGACAGACCCCACCCCACCACCACGTGTCGCAGGCATAGACCCACCACCTCGTCAGGATCACTTCTTTAAGGGACCGATCATGATCAATGTCCTCAAAAATCCGACCTACGCCAAACTGTTCAGCGCGCAGATCGTCGCACTCCTGGGTACGGGTCTCCTCACGATCGCACTCGGCCTGCTGGCGTTCGACATCGCAGGTGGCGACGCCGGGATCGTGCTGGGCCTCGCGTTGACGATCAAGATGATCGCCTACGTTGCCGTCTCTCCCGTCATCACCGCCATTACTGCTCACCTTCCACGTAAGCCACTTTTGATTGGCGCCGACCTTGTACGGGCCGGTGTGGCGATGTCGCTGCCGTTCGTCGATCAGGCATGGCAGATCTATATCCTGATCTTCCTTCTGCAGTCCGCGTCTGCGACCTTCACTCCTGCCTTCCAGGCTGTGATCCCGTCGGTGCTTCCTGAGGAGGGCGACTACACCCGGGCTCTTTCGCTGTCGCGGCTGGCCTACGACTTCGAATCTCTCGTGAGCCCGATGCTTGCCGCTGTGTTGCTGACGGTCATCAGCTACAACAATCTTTTCATTGGCACGGTGCTCGGGTTCATCGGCTCCGCCATCCTTGTGTTTGCATCCCGGTTCCCGCACATCGACATCCCCGCACAGTCTCCGTTCTTTGAGCGCCTCACTCGTGGGACACGGGCGTTCTGGGCCAGCCCCGAACTACGTGGCCTCATGGGATTGAACATCGTCGTGGCCACCACCACGGCGATGGTCATCGTCAACACCGTTGTCCTCGTCAAAGGTGAACTCGGCATGACACAGTCAGATGTTGCGCTGCTGTTGGGCGCCTACGGTGGCGGCTCAATGGTCGTTGCCCTTGGGATGCCAAAGCTCCTCGACGCCCTCCCGGATCGTCCCGTCATGCTCTCGGGCGGCATCATTCTGCCTGTTCTGTTGTTGACTGGGGCAGCGGCAATCGCCTGGCTGGACGGATCGTCACAGTGGTTTGCGCTCCTGTCCATCTGGTTCCTCCTGGGGGCAGCAACCTCGATGGTTCTCACCCCATCGGCGCGGCTGCTGCGCCGCAATAGCACCGAGCAGAATCGCCCGGCCGTGTTCGCCGCCCAGTTCTCCCTCTCCCATGCCTGTTTCCTGATCACTTACCCTCTCGCGGGAGCCCTGGGGGCTGCCATCGGCCTTGCACCCGTCGCTGTCGTGCTCGTGGCGGTGGGGGTGATCGGCGCAGGACTCGCGGTCGGGATGTGGAAGACCGGCGATACGGGGCGGGTTCCTGTTTCATCACCTTCTACAACTGAGTCGTCGAATATAGACTGACTCAGCCGATGCACACTCAAAGCGCGGACTGCGGGAAAGATCACGATCTCGGCGGTGACGATCCTGGCCTTGGTGGACCTCGCAATCACAGCGAACCGGACACCTGATAGGCCGGTGGAACCTGGCATTGTCCGTTCAAGCGAGTCGAGCAGA
>CBDTVQ010000014.1:0-14722 GCA_965364045.1 uncultured Tessaracoccus sp.
CGGGCGTACCACATGGCGTCGAACCCATTGAGGTGCTGGTCCGGGCCGGGCTCCAGCCAGCTCGTTGGCTTCTTGCCGGTGGTGTTGCCACCGATGGGTAGGCGCTGGTTGATGTTGACGTCGACGCCTCCCATGGCGTCGATGAGGCGCTGGACGCCGTCGATGTTCAACAGGGCAAAGTAGTCAATCTTGAGACCGGTGATGCCCTGGACTCCCAACTTCATGCCCTCGGCGCCGGGGAAGGTCTGCCCCTCAAAGAGATCGGGGTACCAATTCTCCATCTTGTCCCAGAGGGCGTTGATGTAGAACTCCGCCTCATCGCCATCGCCACGGAAGCCGCGGGGGAACTTCTCGTCCAGCTCAGAATCCTCGGGGAACGGCGTGTACTGCACGTTGCGTGGGATCTGGATGATCGTCGTGTCGCCGGTGGAAGTGTCGATGGAGGCCACCATGATGGTGTCCGCGCGCAATCCGAGGCTGCTGTCGCGGGCATCTGCACTGTCCGCGCCCAGCAGCATGACGTTCAGCCGAGGGGTGTTCTTCCACGGATCCTTCTCAGTCCCGTCGATCGAAGGACGCGAGGTGGACTGCACCTCATCTTCATGGGCGAAGACGGTGGAGACCAGCTTGTTCTGGTCGTAGGCGTAGCGAGCCGCCAGAGCGGCGGAGCCAGCCACGCTGAAACTCAGGGCTGCAACGAGCACTGCGCCCAGGGCCCGACGGCCCCAACCCCAACCTCTCGGGCGGGTCAGGAGGTGCGTACCGGCGATGAGCGACACCCACACCAGTCCGGCGGCAATGGCCCCAACGGTCAGAGTGCGCAGTTCCGATGGATTGACGGCGAAGCTTGCAAAGTTTCCGAGGTCAGCAGAGGCGGAGAAGCCGGCCCAGGCGATGGCGCCGAGCAGAGCAGCGGGGAAAACGACGCCAAGCACACGGGCAACCCCGGATTGGGCGCCCAACAGCCCCAGCCCGGGCAGGAGGGTGCTGGCAACGGTGAAGGCGGCCGAGCGTCCCAGGAGGCCGACGAGGACAGCGACGAGCATGAACGGCACGCCGATGAACCACAACAACGACGAGCCGCTCCAGGACGCTGCGAAAGACGTGCCCACCGCTATCAGGACAATGGCGGCGAGGATGAAGACGACTCGGCCCCGACTGTTCATCAGGGGCCGATGACCTTCGGCGCGGGCTGGGGAACGGCGCCGAGAGGACGTGACGTGGGGCTTCCCCGTTGCCTGATGCCGCGGACGGATGGTGGTTGCGTCATCGTCATCCGGGGTCGAGTGCAACGAATCTGACGGATCCCCATCACGGTAGATGCCGCCAAAATTGTGTTGGTCGTCGCTCATGTCGATGTCTGCTCTCCTCGTCAAATGCGATTGTAGGCGAGGCGCACCCCGATCCTCGATTTGTGTCGGTTGGCACTGCTCTGGAGCACCCGCTACCCTTGTCCGGGCGTGGAGGTGTCGCCTAGTCCGGTCTATGGCGCCCGCCTGCTAAGCGGGTTTGGGGCTTCAACCCCATCGAGGGTTCAAATCCCTCCACCTCCGCCACGCGCGTCCCCCGGCTACGGCCGGGGGATGTTCACCTCGTTTTGCTGGTCGGGACGGAGTACGCGTATAGTTTGAGACTGCCTCAGGGCAAGCGCTCGTGGCTCAACGGATAGAGCACCTGACTACGGATCAGGAGGTTGCAGGTTCGAATCCTGCCGAGCGCGCAGCAGGCCCGGCCCCACCGGCCGGGTCTTTTTGCGCTCCTGGGGCACGTTTGTCTGAGTTGCACAGCGACATGACAAGGAGACGATCATGACGGAGATCTGGGCACACCGAGGGGCTTCGGCCTACGCTCCTGAGAACACCATTCCAGCCTTCAAGCTGGCTCTGGACCAAGGCGCCCAGGGGATTGAACTGGACGTACAGCGCACTGCGGACGGCGCGCTCGTCGTGATCCATGACGAGACCATCGATCGAACGTCGAATGGATTTGGGCGTGTCAAAGACCTGAGCCTCGAGGATCTGCGTCGCATCGACTTCTCCAACGGCTTCATTGGCCACCGCAACGTGCGTATTCCCACGTTCGCCGAGGTCCTTGACCTGATTGGGCCCACCGATGCCAGCCTCAACGTCGAGCTGAAAAACGCCATCGAGCCGTATCCGGGCCTGGAGCTGGAGGCCGCCGCCATGGTGGCCGAGGCCGGGTTGGCCGAGCGGGTGCTGTTCTCCTCCTTCAACCATCCGAGCCTCGCGAATCTTCGCGGGGTGGTTCCGCCGTCGCAGATCGGTGTGCTCTATTCGGACGGGCTCTACAACCCGTGGCAGTACGCGCACTGGCTTGGTGCCGGGGCACTGCATCCGGACTGGGCGGCGCTGCGGCAGCCCGATTATGTGTGGCTGGCCCATGAAGCCGGCATCAAGGTGAACGTGTGGACCGTGGACGAGGAGAAGGACGTGGCCCACGCTTTGGAGATCGGTGTTGACGCCCTGGTGACAAACTTCCCGGACCGGGCGCGACGCGTCGTACGGTTGGGTCGATAACGTAGCCGCCATGACCAACCCTTTCCGTCCCGAGTTGTGGGACGAGGTCCCCGGCTTCGAGTTCACCGACATCACCTACCACCGCGCCCGCAAGGTGCCCGCCGTTCGCATCGCCTTCAACAGGCCGGAGGTGCGCAACGCCTTCCGCCCGCACACCGTCGACGAACTCTGTCAGGCCCTGGAGCACGCACGCATGGCCTCCGACGTCGGATGCGTGCTGCTGACCGGGAACGGGCCTTCACCCAAGGACGGTGGTTGGTCGTTCTGCTCAGGCGGCGACCAGCGCATCCGGGGCCGTGCCGGCTACCAGTACGCAGAGGGGGAGACCGCCGAGGGTGTGGACGCCGCGCGGCTGGGACGGCTGCACATTCTTGAGGCCCAACGAATGATCCGCTTCATGCCCAAGGTGGTCATCTCGCTCGTCGGCGGTTGGGCCGCCGGCGGGGGCCACTCGTTGCATGTGGTCTGTGATCTCACGATCGCCTCCGACGAGGCCCGGTTCAAGCAGACCGATGCGGACGTCGGCTCCTTCGATGCGGGCTTCGGTTCCGCGTATCTGGCACGTCAGGTGGGTCAGAAGTTCGCCCGGGAGATCTTCTTCCTCGGCGACGTCTACACGGCCGACGACGCGCACCGCATGGGTATGGTCAACAAGGTGGTCGAGCACCAACATCTCGAGGACGAGGGCCTGGAATGGGCGGCCAAGATCTGCGGCAAGTCGCCCACCGCACAGCGCATGTTGAAGTACGCGTTCAACCTCATCGACGACGGCCTCGTGGGCCAGCAGATCTTCGCCGGGGAGACGACGAGGCTCGCCTACATGACAGATGAAGCCGTCGAAGGCCGCGACTCGTTCCTGGAGAAGCGGGACCCGGACTGGTCGAATTTCCCGTACTACTACTGAGGCCAATCCGTCAGGACATCACAGCCCCGTCTGATTCACGCCGTACTCGGCCTGCTCAGCGGTGAAGCCTTCGTATTCCAGTTGGTCGATCAGGCCCGAACGGGAGAAGCCACTGAATTCAAGGTAATCCTTGGCGGACTTGGCAGCCTGCTCATTCCAGTCGACCGTCACCCGATCAACAGCCCACGTCGCGTCCTCCGTCGAGAACTCCTCGTATTCCAGTTGGCCGATCAGCCCGCTTCGTGAAAAGGCGGAGAAACTGAGGTAGTCATTGGCAGATCGAAGAGCGTTCTGCTGGGAAACGGTGCCGTTCTTCGCAGCGGCTTCCGCATCGGCAGCAGCCTTGTCCGCGGCTTCCTTCTCCGCGGCGGCTTTGTCGGCCTCCGCCTTCTCAGCTGCGACCCGGTCTGCTTCCACCTTGTCAGCTGCTTCCTTTTCGGCGGCGACCCGGTCTGCTTCCACCTTGTCGGCCGCCGCCTCCTCCTCAGCGGCCTTCTCTGCGGCCAATTCCTCGGCGGATGCCTCTGTGGCCTCGACAGTCGGCGTCGGCTCGGGTGTGGCCGCGACGCTGGTTGTGGCAGGGGCCGCCACGGTTTCCTCGTCGGCGTCCGGGGAAAAAATCCCGATCAGCGCGAATAGCACGACAATTCCCAGCGGGATGATGAAGCGCTTCTTCTTGAACCAGGGCTTCTTGGGTGGTTGCTGCTGCTCGTAGTCCTGCTGCTGGTCGAAGGACTGTCCGTATCCCTGTGCTTGGTCGTTGGGGTGGCCGTAACCCTGGGGCTGGCCGTAGCCCTGGGGCTGGCCGTATCCCTGTGGCTGGCCGTATCCCTGTGGCTGGTCGTCGGGCTGACCGTAACCTCGGGGCTGACCGTTGTCGGGGGGCATGGACATGTGAACTCCGGGAATAGAAACTATGTCTACCCGAGCGGGTAGAGCGGCCTTTGGTGAGCACGGCCTCGCCCATTCGCCTCATGATCCGGGCTTCTTCCAGCACCCATTTCATGAGGTATTCCTTACCAACAAGGAAGCATCCGTGATTCTGTCGCGATCCTACTAGCGTCTCCGCAGGTCGGATAGTTCGGGGTCAGTTGGCCAACCGAACCGGAGTGCCACCTCATTGGGGCCGCGGAGGCGCATTCCGCAAGCTGGCGATAAATCCAGCCAGACTGGCGACATTCACAAAGTTCACCGGCTCGGGAAAGAGTGGAGAAGCAGGAAACGAAATGGCTGAGACCCCCCACTTCATGTGACGGCGCCGAAGAGTTGGTCAACCTTGAAGACGCCGTGTGGGCCGGCCGCCTATTCTTCCTCGGAGCCGTAGAGTGAGGACGATCACCGTGATCCCGATCAGAACGATCCCGATTCCGGGGCCCATCACGAAGAGGATGAGGGGTGCTCCGACGATCCCGCACACGAAACCCAACACGAGACTGCCGGGTGAGGTGAACTGTCGGGACAGCCGGGGTGCCAGGGCGATCGATGTGGTCACGCCGGCCAGGATCAGATATGCGATTCCGGTGGTCCAGAAGAGTAGGAGTGGGAGTTGCTCCTCGTCCGGCAGGGAGAACATCCAGACGGCCGACGACAGCGAAAGAGTCGCAACCAGAGCAAGGACCGTGACGACGATCCACCTCGGGCTCCATCGTCGCTGGACGGCTGCGACCAATGAGGCGACCGCGATGACGGCCAGCGGCGGGGCGATGTAGAGCATCATGAACAATCCATCGGGAGGCCCGGTGAAGGCGATTCGCCACGTTCCCGCCACGGCGGTCACCACAGCTGCGAGAGCTGCGCCCAGAGGCAGCGAGAATTGCACGCGTTCTGCAGTGCCTGACGTCACCATGCGAGTTCTCCGGCTTCATCCAGCTGTGAGCTCACGGTGCGGAACCCCATGTTTTCCGATGCCGAATCCGGTGTGTTCGAGGTGCGTGCAGCATTGCGGTACCGGTTGCAGTACGAGTCGTGGCAGAGGTACGAGCCGCCACGCATGACGCGCGTCGGGGCCGAGGGTGGCCCCGTGGGGTCGTGAGTGGGTGAGGTTGCGTAGTAGGCCGCGTCGAAGGCGTCGCGGCACCACTCCCAGACGTTGCCCACCATCTGCCAGAGTCCCAAGGCGTTGGGCGCGAAGCTGCGCACCGGGGCCGTGGTCAGGAAACCGTCCTCGATGGTGTTCTCGTTCGGGAACCGGCCCTGAAAAATGTTGCACGGCCAGTCCTTTCCGGACACTTTTGCCGGCAGGTCGTCGCCCCACGGATAACGGGCCGCCTCGATGCCACCGCGGGCGGCGCATTCCCACTGCGCCTCGGTGGGTAGCCGACGCCCGGCCCAAGTGCAGTATGCCGCTGCGTCGTCCCAGCTGACCTGCACGACGGGGTGGTCATCGATGCCCTCGATCGTGGATCCCGGCCCCCCGGGATTCTGCCAACTCGCTCCGCGCACGCCGTACCACCAGGGGGCGTCCTGAGCGGTGCCGAGGATGTCATCGTCGGCGCCTTGGAACGCGAGATGGAAGACCGCGGAGAAGCCCTGACGCTCGGATTCGGTCCAATAGCCCGTCGCGGCGACGAAGGTGGCGAAGTCCGCATTGGTGACGCTGGTGGCGTCGATGGTGAATTCGCTGAGGGTGACCGGGTGCACCGGCGTCTCGCCGTCCCCGGGATGGCCGTCACCGTGATGGTCCCCCATGGCAAAGGTCTGCGCGGGAATCGCCACCTGTTCGATGGCGTGGAAGGAGGCGCCGGCTCCCGTTGGTTGAGCGTCGGCGCAGCCGGTGGACCGGGGTGGTTCGCCGGTGCCGAATGTTGGCGAGCAGCAACTCCCGGAATCGTTCATGTGGACGATCCTATGAGGGTGAGCTGCCCGCCCGGGTCACTCGGCGAGACCGTAGAGGCGGTCGCCCGCATCGCCCAGACCGGGCACGATGTAGCCCATCTCGTCCAGACGTTCGTCGACGGCGGCCACCACCAGGGTGCAGGGCACGTGCAGATCGGCCAATAGGTTCTGGATGTTCTCGATGCCCTCGGGGGCCGCGAGCAGACAGATCGCGATGATGTCGTCGGCTCCGCGGCCGACGAGGAACTTCACGGCCTCGCCCAGGGAACCTCCCGTGGCGAGCATGGGATCCAGCACGTAACACTGGCGCCCGGACAGGTCCTGCGGGAGACGCTCGGCGTAGGTGGCCGGCATCAGGGTCTCCTCGTCGCGGATCATGCCGAGGAAGCCCACTTCGGCAGCCGGCATCAACCGGAGCATGCCGTCGAGCATTCCGAGGCCGGCGCGCAGGATGGGCACCACCAGCGGCACCGGTTGTGCAAGCCGGGTACCCGTGGTTGTGGCAACGGGCGTGGTGATTTCCACCTCCCGGACACGGACGCCACGCGTCGCCTCATAGGCCAGCAGGGTGACGAGCTCCTCGACGAGCCGACGAAAAGTCGGCTGCTCGGTGCTGGCCTCCCTGAGCAGGGTGAGCTTGTGGTCCACCAACGGGTGTTTGATCACGCAAAGTTCCACAGGGCCCACCTTTGCACATTCCGGGGGCCCGCAAGTGCACTGGAGGGGCTGTGCTGGGAGCCAATGTCTGGGAGGATGGTCCCGGCAGTACTGAGGGAAGGGACAGCCGTGGACGCATTTGATGAGGACGCCGAGCCATTCGACCTCAAGGACGACGGCGACTCCGACGACGACTCGGACGATGACGACGACGACGACCTTGACGAGGCGACCGAGGATGACGTCGATTTCGTGGTGGCTGTGTACCGCGAGGATGGTCGCCCCCTGGCGGTGCCCATGGACTTCGATCTGGCCAATGACTTCGATGAGCTGGTCCGCCAGCTCGGACGCATCCCGGGTGATTCCGGAGCTGTCGGCTTCGTCTCGGTGTCAGGTGACTTCTTCGTGGCGTGCCGCGTGCGTGGCCGCGTCGTCGAGGTGCTCCTGAGTGATTCCGGTGCCGCCAATGACTGGCCGCTGGCCCGCGACATCATGGACTATCTCGGCGAGGACGTGCCCGACGAGGAAGCCGACTCCGTACCCGTGGGAGATCTCGACATGTTTGCCGCCAACGGGCTGCGTTCCTTCGAACTGGAGCAGATCACCACCAACTACGACGAGGACTCGGATGTCCTGGTCCTGCAGATCGCCCGCAAACTGAAGGTGGCGCCGGAGTTCGAGCGCGCCGTCGAGTCCTTCGACGATTGACGTGGTGAGCCGCTTCGCCCCGGCCATGCAGCGCGCCATCCGCGAGGCCCGCGTGGCGGCGGAGCACGGTGATGTGCCCATCGGTGCCGTTGTGCTGGACGCATTCGGGGACGTGGTGGCGCTCGGCTGCAACGAGCGCGAACTCCTGGGGGATCCGACGGCGCATGCCGAGGTGGTCGCGATCAGACGCGCCGCAGAAAAGCTGGGGGAGTGGCGGCTCACGGGCTGCACCCTGGTGGTGACTCTGGAGCCCTGCACCATGTGCGCGGGAGCCATCGTGGCCAGCCGCATCGAGCACGTGGTGTTCGGAGCCTTCGACCCCAAGGCGGGAGCAGTCTCGTCCCTGTTCGACGTTGTGCGCGACCCGCGCCTCAACCACCGTCCCCGCGTCACCAGCGGAGTCATGGCGCAAGAGTGCGCCGCCTTGCTGGACGACTTCTTCGCCGAGCGACGCGTCTGATCCTTCGTATTCCCGCCGCGGCGCGGACCAAGAGAGAAACCCCTCAGCCCAGACCTGGGTACCTCTGGGGCCAGGGGAGAGTACGAGTATCAGTGCCCTCGTCCGCGCCGACGACCCGACCCAGCCTGGCTCTATGAAGGGGACCCGCGTCCAATTTGGTGACGGTTCGTCACTGACATCGGGGGATGTCGACATGGACTTGGTAATCCTCGCGGTGCCTTCCGGAGAGACCTGTGAGGACTCCAATACCGAGGAGATCGGCTAGAACAGAGCGATCTTCTCGAGACTGGGGAAGATCGCGTCCAGTTCGGTTTCGTCCTGCGCTGTGGGAACCCATCCCGCAGCGACGGCGTTCTGCAGGACCTGCTCCGGCTTCGTGGCGCCCGCGATGACGCTGGTCACGGCGGGGCGGGTTGCGAGCCAGGAGATCGCCACCTCAATGGGTTCGAGCCCCCGGTCACGGGCGAAGGCGCCGAACGCCTTCAGCTGGTCGTAGTCGACGTCCTCCAGCAGGTACTGGCGCGAACGCGTGAGGCGGCTGCCTTCTGGCGCCGCCCCGTCAGAGTACTTTCCGGTGAGGAGGCCGTGGGACAGCGGAAAGTAGGGCAGCACGCCCAGACCGTAGGCCTCCGCGGCAGGGGTGACCTCCAGCTCAGCCCGCCGGTCCAGAAGGTTGTAGTGGTTCTGGCTGGAGATGAATCGGCTGCCACCACGGGCTCGGGCGGTGAACTCGGCCTCGGCGATCTGCCAGCCGGACATGTTGGAGTGACCGATGTAGCGGACCTTGCCGGCACGGACAAGATCGTTGAGGGCGTCGAGGGTCTCCTCTACGGGGGTGTTCTCGTCGGGGGTGTGGAACTGGTAGAGGTCGATGTGGTCCGTACCCAGCCTCCGAAGGGAGGCCTCGACGGCGCGTGCGATGTAGCGCCGCGACCCACGGGCCCCGAAGTCGTTGCCATTGGAACCCTGCATGTCCAACCCGAATTTGGTGGCCAGCACCACCTCGTCGCGGCGGCTGCCCAACGCCTTGCCGAGCATGGTTTCGGACAGACCCGGCTCAGGCCCGTACATGTCGGCGACGTCGAACAAGGTGATGCCTGCGTCGAGGGCCGCATGGACCACCGAGTTGGTTCCGCCTTGCGTCTCGGTGACGGTGTCAGGGCGGCCGAGGTTGTTGCAGCCGAGTCCGACCGCGGAGACGGAGAGCCCGGAACGGCCGAGTTGGCGGTACTGCATGGGATGGAACCTCTTCGTGGACGACGACGCTGGGGACTCCACCGATGCTAGCCAACCCCAGCACCGTGAGGTGCCGTTTGGCATGAGGCAGCGCAATGGTTGTAAACTCGTCCGCGGTGACGTGTCTGAGCGGCCGAAAGAGCTCGCCTCGAAAGCGAGAGTGGTGCAAGCCACCGAGAGTTCAAATCTCTCCGTCACCGCCAGTTGGAAAAAGGAAACCCCCGGAGAGATCCGGGGGTTTCTTGGCGTCTTGACTGGTCCGGGGTCAGGCGCCGCACCACTCGTCGATGACCTGCTGGACGCGGGAACTCTCCGTCTGCACTTCGCGACCCGTCACCAGATCGCCATCCACCACGAAGCCCTCCTCACGGTCAGTCAGGGCCTCGACGAGCCGGCCTCGCCACAGCGCGACGTCACTTTCATGGGCGGGATCGTCGATGAGATTGCGCTCCTCGTGAGGATCGGCGTCGACATCGAAGAACTGCTCCATGCCGTTGCCGGAGAACCACATGAACTTGGCATGCCCGTCGGTCACCCAGTGGTTGGCCTGCCACATGCCGAAGCGCTGCAGCGTGTGCTCGCCATGGATGTGTGAGCGCCACGGGGCGTCCTCGCCGCGAACGAGCGGCAGCAGGCTGCTGCCATCGACGGTGCCGGGGATCTCCACCCCGGCGATGTCCAGGATGGTGGGCATCACGTCGCGCAGTTCCGCCACCTGTGAGCGCAGGCCCCCATGTGTCTGATCTGTCCGTGAGGGCGGCAGCGCCACGATCATGGGCACCTTCGCGCTGCCTTCGTACCCGACGGTCTTTCGCCACATGTGGTGATCACCCATCATGTCGCCGTGGTCGGACACGAAAATCACGGCGGTGTCCTGCAGCAGGCAGTGATCGCTGAGGGCCTCCAGGAGGCGGTTGATCTGGAAGTCGATCTGCGTGATCAGCCCCCAGTACCCCGCCCGCACACGACGCCGCACGTCGTCGGGATGACGCGTGAACTCGCCCTCCACCTCTGAGTCCGTGAGGTGCTCAGCGACGTCGTCGACCCAGTCACCCATCACCTGCTCGGGATGCTCGGCATCCAGATACTGATCCATCAGCCACTGCGGGGGATCGTAGGGCGCGTGTGGCCGGTGGAACGACAGATAGAGGAAGAAGGGTGCCGTGGTGTCGCGACGGCGTAGGAAATCGATGGCCTCCGTGACTGCCCACGTGGTGGGGTGCAGTGCTTCGGCCTTGTCCCAGGGGCGGGCCACCTGGCTGTTGCAGCCAGCCCCGTGGTCCACGTGGTCTGACTGAGAATGGCCGGGCTGGCGATGCAGCCACGCAAGGTAGTCGTCAGCCGCCTCCAGGTTGCGGTCGCCGTGGCGTCGGCCGAAGTGCAGGAAACCATCGTGCAGCACAACGTTGTCGAAGCCGACGCGTGAGCGCTCAGGAAAGACGTGCATCTTCCCGATGGCCTGCGTCTGATAGCCGCGGTCACTGAGCACCGTCGCCACCGTAGGAGCATGGGCGGCGGCAAAGGGCACGCCGTCCCGATAGCCGTAGCGGCCGTGTCGTTGTTGGGACTGGCCCGTGAACAACCCCACGCGAGCTGGGACACAGGTGGGTGTGGCCGAGTAGGCGTTGGTGAAAACGGTGCCGCGACGACCCAGCTGATCGAGGTAGGGCGTGCGCACCACCGGATGTCCGAGCATGGACAGGGCATCGGCCCGCATCTGATCCACAGCGATCAACAGGATGTGTGGCGGCTCGTGTTGCGCTGACTCCGTTGCCATGACCCGCAGACTAGCTGACGGTCACGGCTCCTGGGGTTTGGTGTTTTCCTGGTTTTCGCCCTCGGGGCTCTCGGATGCGGAAGGCAGTGCCTCCGGTGGGACGCAGGTTGTCCCCTTCTCGCCGCTGGACACCTGGGACAGAGGCGTCTCTCCCGGCGTGGGCTCCTCCGAGGCGAGCAGGATGTCCACCGTGCCGTCAACGCGACCGTCGTACTCAACGGTGGCATCCGCGAAGTGGGACGTGACCAGCCGGACAGCCGGCTGGTTGTCCTCGCTGGTGCGGATGATGACCCCACTCGTGACACGCTCTTCGGTGTTTTCGACGCGGATGACGTTGAACCCCACCTCCTCGAGGCGGGTTGCCACTCGATTGGCCAGGCCGCTGGTGAATCCTGCGTTGTAGACACGCACGGAGACATCCCCCACTGAGACGATCTCCGCTGAAACCGTCACACAGGGCGTCGGCTCCGGCTCAGGCAAGGGTGCTGTGAGGTTTTGCCAACCCCAAAAAGCGCCCCAGACGAGGAGACCAAGCAAACCCAACAGCAACAAGGGCGTGGCGATCAATCGAAAAATGCGCACGGGCGCTCACTCAGTTCTGCTCGGAGACATGGGCGGGGCTCACTTCAGTTCCAGGACTCGTGCATGGAGAGTCTGCCGCTGCTGCAGTGCTGCGCGGAGAGCCCGGTGCAGACCATCCTCGAGAAACAACTCGCCACGCCAGTACACGACATGGGCGAACAGATCCCCGTAGAACGTGGAGTCCTCCTCCAGCAGAGCATCGAGGTCAAGGGTGCGCTTCGTGGTCACGAGTTCGTCGAGCCGCACCTGGTGAGGGGCAATGGCGGCCCACTGCTTCTGGACGTAGCCATGGTCAGGGTAGGGGCGGCCGTCGCCCACGCGCTTGAAGATCACGCGGCTCAGTGTACTGATGTCCCGTGCATGCGGGAGCGACGCCACCAGAGATCGGCGAAATCGTGCCCCGCAGCCGTGGGGCTGGGAAGCTGTGTGGGTGAGCGAACAATCGCGGGATGATCTCGTCCAAACAATCGTCGACGGCTACGCCTTCGAAGGCGATGCAGTGCAACTCGGGGTACTGATGACCGAGCAGGGGCCCGTTGTTGAGGCACCCGTGCGCATTCCGGTGTCCATGTTCAACCGGCATGGGCTCGTTGCCGGAGCGACGGGGACCGGCAAGACCCGAACGCTGCAGGTCATGGCCGAGGCGTTGAGCAAGGCGGGCGTGCCGGTGTTCGCCGCTGACATCAAGGGCGATCTGTCCGGCATGGCCAGTCCCGGCGGTGCGAGCGAGAAGCTCCAGGCGCGCGTCGATGCCCAGGGACAGTCATGGTCTGCTGCACCCTTCCCGTGCGACTTCTACGCGCTCGGAGGCAGGGGCGTCGGCGTGCCACTGCGGGCCACCATCTCTTCCTTCGGCCCCGTCCTTCTGAGTAAGGTGCTGGGCCTGAACCAGGTGCAGGAGTCCTCACTGGGGCTGGTGTTCTACTACGCCGACAGCGCTGGCCTGCTCCTTCTGGACCTGGATGACCTCATCGAACTTCTGAAATATCTCGTCTCTGACGAGGGCAAACCCGAGCTGAAAGGCATCGGCGGGATCTCCACCGCGACGGTGGGGGTGATCCTTCGCAACCTCATCACCCTGGCAGCCCAAGGGGGTGACGTCTTCTTCGGTGAGCCGGAGTTTGAACCCACCGAACTGCTGCGTACGTCCCCTGACGGGCGTGGCATCGTCTCCCTGCTCGAACTGCCAGACCTGGCATCGCAGCCCGATCTGTTCTCCACGTTCCTGATGTGGCTGTTGGCGGACCTCTTCGAGGCGCTGCCGGAGGTGGGAGACATCGACCGCCCGAAGCTGGTGTTCTTCTTCGACGAAGCGCACCTGCTGTTCAAGAACGCCTCCAAGGCATTCCTCGACTCGATCACCCACACGGTGAGGCTCATTCGTTCCAAGGGCGTGGGGGTCTTCTTCGTGACCCAGACTCCCAAGGACGTGCCCGGTGACGTGCTGGCACAGCTTGGCAGCCGGGTGCAGCACCAGTTGCGCGCCCACACACCCAACGACGCCAAGGCACTCAGGGCGACGGTGTCCACCTACCCGACGTCCGGCTATGACCTCGGGGAGTTACTGGTCACCCTCGGCACGGGTGAGGCGATCGTGACCGTCATGGACCCCGACGGTGCACCCACGCCGGTTGCCTGGACGAGGATCTGGGCCCCCGAGTCCTCCATGGCGCCGAGCGAGTCCGGCATGCTGCAGGGCATCGTGAGCCAGTCGCCCCTGATGGCTCGCTACGGCCAGCCCGTTGACAGGGATTCGGCCCGGGAGATGTTGGCCCGCAAGCTGGAGGAGGGGGCCCGCCACGCGGAGGAGGAACAACGCCAGGAGCGGGAGGATGAGCAGCGCCGCCAGCGCATGCAGGAGGACAGCCGCCAGCGACCCGGCAACAGCCGACGCAGCACCCGCCCCGAACCGGGGCTGGTGCAGTCCGTCACGTCCTCGACGGCGTTCAAACAGTTTGCGCGCACGGCCGCCCGGGAGATTGTCCGGGGGCTCTTCGGGGCAGGCCGGCGTCGCTGACCGCAGGAAACGATGAAAGGAGGGGCCGCACCCAGTGGTGCGGCCCCTCCTCTCATGGTGAGTGCTACTTGCTGGTGCCCTGGGACACCGAGCCCTGGAGCTGGCGCTGGAAGACCATGTAGATGATCAACACGGGCACAACGGTGATGATGACCGCCGCGAAAAGGGAACCGAAGTCCACTTCGTACTTGGCCTTGTTGGCGAAGTTGAAAACTCCCTGTGAGAGCACGTACTGCTCTTCCTTGGTGTTGAGGGCCAGCGGCAGGAGCAGCTGGTTCCACAGGCCGAGGAAGTTGAAGATGGCAATGGACGACAGACCCGGCTTCGCCATCGGCAACATGATCTTGAAGAACGTCGTCCAGTGACCGGCGCCGTCCACCTGTGCGGCCTCGGCGATCTCCTGCGGCAGCGTCCGGAAGAACGCGTAGAGGAAGAACACAGTGAAGGGCAGGGCGAAGGCCACGTAGGTGAGGATCAGGCCCTCAAAGGTTCCGAGGAACACCCCATTGGGTGCCCAGGGCAGTGGCAGGGACTTCAACACCTGGTACAGCGGGACGATCGCCAGGAAGATGGGGAACGTCAGGCCTGCCAGCATCAGGTAGTAGATGAGTTGGCTGCCCTTGAACTGATACCGGGCCAACACGTAGGCGCACATGGCGCCCAGCAGCATCACGAGCAGCATCGCTGCGGTGACGACGAAGAACGTGTTGAAGAAGTAGCGTCCGAAGTTGTCGGAGGTCCATGCGTTGATGTAGTTCCGGAATAGATACGACAGGCTGAAGGACCCGGTGTCGGGATCCGTGAGCAGTGCCTTGGGTGGGGCGACGGAGGACGCCGTGATCTCGCGCGTGGTCTTGAGCGATGTCATGAAGGTCCACAGCAGTGGACCCACGACGAGTATGGACCAGATGATCAGCAAGCCGTGGGATGCGCCGGCGAAGATCTTGTCGCCTTTGCTCACGGTCACTTTGCGGTCAGCCATGGAGGTGCCGCGAACTTGGGTGCTCAT
>CBDTVQ010000015.1:0-14470 GCA_965364045.1 uncultured Tessaracoccus sp.
TTCACCAAGGGCCACGTGGGCAAGCTCGTCGGCCTCGGCTTCGCGCTCACCACCTCCGTGGTGGGTGTGCTGGTGTTCACCCTGTCGCGCTCGACGGTGCTTGTGGAATCCGCTCCCTGGATTCGTCCCATCGGTGCCTACTACGCGCTCGAGTTCTCCGGCATGAGCGGTATCCTGGTACTGCTCACCGTCATCCTCGTGCCGGCGGTCTTCATCGCCGAATGGAACGTGGGCGAGCGGCCCGACGCACGGTGGAGCACCACTTCTTTTTTCGCCATGGCTCTCGCGATGCAGAGTCTCGCCCTGTACGTGTTCATGGCCTCTGACGTCCTGCTCTTCTACATCGCCTTCGAGGCAACCCTGATCCCGATGTACTTCATGATCGCGGGCTGGGGAGGCGTGCGGCGCAATGCCGCTGCCATGAAGTTCCTGCTCTACTCGCTTGCCGGCGGGCTCGTCATGCTGGTTGCAGTGGCAGGGCTCTACGCCGTCGGCGCCGAGCAGGGCAACGTGAGCTTTCTCTTCGCTGATCTCGCGGCACTCGACCTGAGTGGCACCGTCGGGAAGTGGCTCTTTGCAGGCTTCTTCTTCGCCTTCGCAGTCAAGGCTCCGCTCGTCGGATTCCACACCTGGCTCCCGGACACGGCCGAGCAGGCCACTTCTGGTGCGTCCACACTGCTCGTGGGCGTGTTGGACAAGATCGGCACCTTCGGCATGATCAAGATCTGCCTGCTGGTGTTCCCGGAGGCCAGCGCCTGGGCCACCCCGGTGATCCTCATCTGGGCCATCGTGTCGGTTGTCTATGGCGCCTTCATGGCGATGGGTTCGCGTGACCTCATGCGCTTCGTGTCCTACACCTCCGTCAGCCACTTCGGTTTCATGGTGTTCGGCATCTTCGCCATGACCACGGAGTCGCTGACCGGTTCCATTTTCTACATGCTCAACCATGGTCTCTCCAGCGCCGCGCTGTTCCTCGTGGTGGGCTTTCTGGTCCATCGTCGGGGAACGGCTGAAATTTCCGCCTTCGGTGGAGTGCAAAAGCTGGCGCCGGTGCTCGCAGGCTTCCTGCTGATTTCTGGTCTGGCGACGCTTTCCCTGCCCGGCTTCGGCAGCTTCGTGGGCGAGTTCTTCACCATGGCGGGGGCATGGCAGCGGTATCCGATCCACACCGCGGTCATCACGATCGGCATGGTGCTTTCCGCCGTGTACGTCCTGACGGTGTACCAACGCACCATGACCGGTCCGGTGCCACCGCCGGTAGCCGAGAAGGGCGTCACAGACCTCGACCTCAGGGAGAAGGCGGCCGTTGCCCCCCTCATCATCCTGATGCTGGCATTCGGCGTTCTGCCCGCACCCCTGCTGGCCGTCGCCGACGAAACATCCGACGCGGTGATGAGCTCCAGCGGCCTCACGGACCCCGCACCGCTGCTTGAGGAAGGCAACTGATGATCACGGCGCCCACCATCGAATGGCTCCTGCTCTCACCCCTGTTGGTGTTGCTGGGCGGTGCTGCGATCGGCGTGCTCGTCGAGGCGCTCGCACCGCGACGTCATCGCTACGTCGTACAGGTCTTTCTGGCCATGCTCACGGTCCTTGCATCGCTCGTGCTCACGATCACCAACTGGATGAGCGCAGAACCCACAGTTGCCGCCATGGGTTCCATCACAGTCGACGCCCCGGCGTACTTCTTCTGGAGCCTGCTCCTGTTGTTCGGCCTGGGAGGGATTGCTCTCTTCGCGGAGCGCACCCTTGGTGATGGTCAGTCGGCCTTCGCCTCGTCGGCTGCCACCGTGCCGGGGTCTCCCCTGGAACGGGAGGCCGATCGCCTGCGCCGTGAGCACACGGAGATCTTCCCCCTACTGCTCTTCGCCCTGTTCGGCATGCTGATGTTCGCATCCGCCAATGATCTCCTCACGCTCTTCGTAGCGCTGGAGATCTTCTCCCTGCCCCTGTACCTGCTGTGTGGCATGGCGCGTCGTCGTCGTCTGCTCAGCCAGGAAGCGGCGCTGAAGTACTTCCTTCTGGGCGCGCTGTCATCAGGCTTCCTGTTGTACGGCATCTCGATGCTCTATGGCTACTCCGGAGGCTTCCACCTCTACGAGATCGCCGATGCCATCACCGCCGGTGAGGGCAGCAGCACGCTGCTGCTGGCCGGCATGGTGCTGGTGGCCGTGGGGCTGTTCTTCAAACTGGGTGCCGTCCCGTTCCACTCCTGGACGCCCGACGTCTACACCGGCGCGCCCAGCCCCGTCACCGGCTTCATGGCCGTGGCCACCAAGACTGCCGCCGTGGCTGCGTTGCTGCGAATCTTCTTCGTGGCGCTGGGTGGAGTCCGCTGGGACTGGCAGCCGATGTTCGCTGCCGTGGCCGTCGCCACCATGCTGGTGGGCTCTGTCATCGGCCTGGTGCAGAGTGACATCAAGCGACTGATGGCCTACTCCTCCATTGCGCACGCAGGCTTCCTGCTCGTGGGTGTGGTGGGCGTCGTGGCAGCCGGGCAGGGTATCGCGCTCTCCAGCGTGTCCTCGATCGGCTTCTACCTCCTGGCCTACGGACTCGCCACCATGGGAGTGTTCGCCATCATCACCATGGTGCGTCGTTCCGGCGGCGAGGCGAACAACATCTCCGCATGGCGTGGCCTTGGCCGCAGCAATCCGCTGGCGGCCGGACTCATGACGCTGTTCCTCCTGAGCTTCGCTGGAATCCCTCTGACGGGTGGCTTCGTCGGCAAGCTCGTGGTGTTCGCCTCCGCGTGGACGGGTGGCTACGGTTGGCTGGTGTTCGTGGCGGTGTTGTTCAGCCTTGTGGCGGCCTTCTTCTACCTCAGGCTCATCGTGACCATGTGGTTCACGGAGCCGGTGGAGGGCGAGTCTGCCGAGGTTGTCCAACCCTCACCATGGACATGGTCCGTCATCGTTGTCGCTGCGCTGGGTACTGTCTTCCTCGGACTGGTTCCCGGTGGCGTGCTGGATCTCGCAAGCACGGCGGGGCAGTTCATTCGCTGAGCCCCGCCTCTGGCCACCGCCCGAGTTCGAGAACGACGTGCTGGAAGGAAACATCTTCGTGGCTGAGTCCACCACAGTGGAAAATCTGCTGTCGCGTTTCGAGGAAGCGCTCCTGGCTGAGGCCTTCTCAGATGCTCCCTTCGTGACCGAAGCGGCCACCCACATCATTTCTGCCGGCGGCAAGCGTTTTCGGCCTTTGCTCGTTTTCCTCGCCGCGCAGTTCGGCGGCGACGTGAACGAGGAGGACCTGATTGCTGCTGCCCTCGTGATGGAATTGACCCACGTGGCCAGCCTTTACCACGACGACGTCATGGATGACGCTGAGGTGCGCAGGGGAGCGCCATCAGCCAATTCGCGGTGGGGCAACTCCATTGCCATTCTGGTTGGTGACTACTTGTTCGCACGTGCATCTGCCCGGGTGGCGAAGCTTGGCGTGGAGTACGTGGCGTTGCAGGCCGAAACGTTCGCCCGTCTCGTCCAGGGGCAGATCGCCGAGACCAGGGGGCCGGGGAAGGGTGAGAAGCCGCTGGCGCACCACCTGCAGGTGATCGCGGACAAGACAGGTTCCCTGATCGCCACGTCGGCGGTCTTCGGTGGCATGGTTTCCGGGGCCTCTCCTGAAATCATTGACGCCCTGCGCGCCTACGGTGAGGAGGTGGGCGTCGTGTTCCAGTTGAGCGACGATGTCATCGACATCACGTCGGAGGAGACGGGCAAGACGCCCGGCACCGATCTGCGCGAGGGTGTTCCCACTCTGCCGACGCTGATGCTGAAGGCGTCCACGGACCCGGAGGATGCGCAGCTGAAAGCACTCATTGACTCAGATCTCGAATCCGATGAGGCGCTGTCCGAAGCGCTGGAGGGGCTGAAGACCCATCCAGTCATGGAGCAGGCCAAGGCAGAGGTTCGACGCCGTGCCGAGGTGGCGCGCAGTCACCTCGACGTGCTTCCTGATGGTGAGGCCAAGGACATGCTGGCAGCGGTCTGCACAGATTTGGTGGAACGCTCCACCTGAATCATCCGGACCTGATCCGGTCCGGATTGCTGTAGACGTTGAGCGTCGACCCGTTGTTGAAGGCCACCACCGTCAGTCCCTGTTGGACGCCAAGCTCGACGGCAAGGGATGAAGGCGCTGACACGGCCGAAAGGATGGGCACGCCGGCCATGGTCGCTTTTTGCACCAGCTCGAAGGATGCACGCCCGGACACCTGCAGCACAGTTCCCCTCAGAGGCAGCAGCCCGTGCAGCACTGCATTGCCCAGCACCTTGTCCACTGCATTGTGACGGCCAACGTCCTCAGCGGCCGACAGCAGTTTGAGACCGCCTCTGTCCTCGTCGCGAACGAAAACCGCTGCTGCATGCATACCGCCGGTGCGATTGAAATTTGCCTGCTCTGCCCGCAGCCGGGAGGGAAGTTCCAGGATGTCGGTCACCGAAGCGGTGAGAGGATCAAACTTCACCTCGTGGTGCGAGGCTTTGCGCACGGCTTCGATCGACGCGGTCCCACAGATCCCACAGCTGCTGGAGGTGTAGACGTGCCGCTCCAGGGAAGTGTCCGGCAAAGGGACGCCAGGAGCCAGGGTCACCTCCACCGTGTTGAAGTCCTTCAGCCCGTCCGGGCCGACGCCTCGCCCGAAGTCCATGCGCCTGATCTGGCCTGCATCCCAGATGACCCCCTCCGAAAGGAGGAATCCGGCCACCAGATCAAAATCCTGACCGGGCGTTCGCATGGTCACGCTGAAGGGGCGCCCGGCCAGACGAATCTCCAATGGTTCCTCGCCCGCGAGCTGGTCTGGTCTCTCCCTGACCTGCCCGGTGGCCGACATCGTCTGGACGCGACACCGCACGACTGCGCGCTTCATTTCTGGGACCCACCCTTCGAGCCTTGTCCATTGACGCCGCCAAAGCGTCCTTGTCGTCAGCGCACGAGCCTACAGTGGGGGTATGGAAACACCGGCAGAGCGGCCAAAAGATGAACTGAAAGTGGGGGCGCCCAAGCGCTCCGTTGCGGGCCTGGGTGGGGTGCTCCACGCCATGCAGCACGCACTGCGCGAGATGGGTCCCACCAGAACGGCGCAGACCCTTCTGAAGCTGAACCAGGCGGATGGTTTCGATTGCATGAGTTGCGCCTGGGCTGACCCCGCCGCCGGCGAACGCAGCCATGCTGAGTTCTGCGAGAACGGGGCCAAGGCTGTCGCACACGAGGCGACCAGAGCGCGGCTGGGGGCGGATTTCTTCGCCACCCATTCGATCGAAGAACTCTACGCCCGGGAAGACATGTGGCTCAATCGGCAGGGCAGGCTCACCGTCCCCCTGATCCGGGATCAGGATGCCACCCACTACAGGGAGGGCACGTACGAGGAAGCATTCGCCCTCATTGCGGAGGAGTTGCTCCGCTTGGAAAGCGCGGACCAGGCTGCTTTCTACACGTCCGGCCGCACCTCGAACGAAGCCGCTTTCCTCTATCAACTCATGGTCCGGGCATTCGGCACAAACAACCTTCCGGACTGCTCGAACATGTGTCACGAATCCTCCGGGCTGGCTCTGGCCCAGAGCATCGGTATCGGCAAGGGCTCCGTCACACTGCAGGATGTTGAGGATGCGAAGCTCATCATCATCGCCGGTCAGAACCCGGGCACCAACCACCCGAGGATGCTCACCACCCTGGAGAAGGCCAAGCGGGCGGGCGCGGTGATCGTGGCCGTCAACCCCCTCCCTGAGCCCGGCCTGATTCGCTACCGCAACCCCCAGACCGTGCGCGGCATGCTGGGCCAGGGGACTGCGTTGGCCGACCACCACCTGCAGGTCCGCCTCGGTGGTGACCAGGGCCTGTTCCGTGGACTGGCGAAGGTGCTTCTGGAGGCTGAGGATGCCGGCGACCACATGGTGGGTCTGGACACCGTCCTGGACCATGTCTTCATTGAGAAGTACACCGCTGGCGCACAGGATTATCTCGCCGCCGTCCGTGCGGAACCATGGTCGAACATCGTGGAGTCGAGTGGGGTCAGCGAGAGCCAGATCCGAGAGGTTGGCGCACTGCTGCTGGCCACCGACCGCACGATCGTGGCGTGGGCCATGGGCCTGACCCAGCACAAGCACTCCGTGGCAATGATCAAGGAGATCGTCAACCTTGTCCTGCTGCAGGGCAACCTCGGGCGGCCCGGCGCGGGACTGCTGCCCGTCCGCGGGCATTCGAACGTCCAGGGGGACAGGACCATGGGCATCTTCGAGAGGATGCCCGGGATCTTCCATGATCGCCTCGATGCAGAGTTCGCTTTCGCCAGCCCTCGGGAACCCGGCCATGACACCGTCAACACCGTCCGGGCGATGCGCGACAAGCGTGTGCGCTTCTTCATGTCCATGGGCGGGAACTTTGCCAAAGCCGCGCCGGACACCGCCGTCACTGAGACTGCCTTGCGCGCATGTGACATGACGGTGCAGGTGAGCACGAAGTTGAACCACTCCCACTTGGCGGCCGGCCGGGTGGCCATCATCCTGCCGACGCTCGGCCGGACGGATCGGGATGTCCAGCAGAGCGGCCCGCAGCGCGTGACGGTGGAGGACTCAATGTCGATGGTGCACGCTTCACAGGGCAGGCTGGAGCCGCCGTCGGTGGACCTCCTGTCCGAGATCTCGATCGTGTGCCGGTTGGCGCGCCATCTGTTTGAGGACGGGTCAGGGAATCGGCGGCCCGATGCTCCCCGGGTGGACTGGGGGGCGCTGGAGGGTGACTACCGGCTGATCCGTCGCCACATCGAGGCCGTCGTGCCGCACTTCGATGACTTCGAGGCACGCATTGACGTACCCGGGGGCTTCCGTCTCCCGCATCCTCCTCACGAGAAGCGGGAGTTCAGGACAAAATCTGAGAGGGCCAACTTCTCCGCGGACGAGTTGTGGTGGCCGAGGCTACCGGAGGGTCGCCTCCTGTTGCAGACGTTGCGCTCGCACGACCAGTTCAACACCACCGTCTACGGCAATGATGATCGCTATCGCGGGATCAAGGGCGGACGGCGGGTGGTGATGGTCAACGCGGACGATCTTGTCCAGTTGGGTCTCAAAGATGCGGACGTGGTGGATCTCGTGTCGGAGTTCTCAGACGGTATCGAACGCCGTGCGCAGGGCTTCCGTGTGGTCTCCTTCGACACAGCCAGAGGGTGCGCTGCAGCGTACTTCCCCGAAACCAATGTGCTGGTTCCCCTGGACTCAACGGCCGACGGCTCCAACACCCCCACGAGCAAGTCCGTGGTGATCAGGCTGGAGAAGGTCGCCTGCTGAAGGCCAGGAACGCAGCAGCTCAGCGGGACTGTTCTCAGGGACGGATCAGGGCGCGGAGTTCCGAAGTCATGGCCGGATCGAGCGCAAGCTTCTGCCCGTCGAGTTCCAGGATGGGCGTCAGCCCCCGGACAGAACTCGCGAACCACACGGCATCAGCCGTGAAGAGTTCGTCGGTGCCGTACAACCTGTTCTCCGTCGGAGCGCCCATGCTGCGCCATCCGTCAAGCACGAGACGGACGGTGATGGAGTCGAGGATTCCCGTGGTTTTCACCGGAGTGGAGAACAGCTTCCCGCCTCGTGCCACGATGATGCCTGACTGGGGGCCTTCCAGAACAACGCCGTCGGTGGAGACCATGACGGCATCGGTGGCGCCTCGTCGATGTGCCTCACGGACGAAAGCCAGATTGGTCCCGTAGGAGAGCGACTTCGCGCCACCCAGCAACCAGGGGGCCTGGTTCAGGGCGGCGGCCTCCCGGCCGGCGGTGAGGGTGATGGCGGTCGCGGCTTCCCTGGCAGCTATGCGTGCCGCACTGAGTTCGGTGATGGTGATGAATCCCAGCACCGCTCCCGGCACGCTCTCCCGCCCGCGTGTGCAGACGAATTTGCAGACCGCTTCGTTGCCCTCACGGCTTTCCCATTCGGCCAGGGCAACGTGGGTCAGGTCTCGCCACTCATCGAGGGCCACTGGTGCCATGCCCAGCAGGCGAGCAGAGTTCGCCAATCGCTCCAGGTGCTTGTCCACGAAGTCGGCCTTCACGGAGGAACCGTCGACCCTCACCAGCGTCGCATCGAAGCAGCCGTCGCCGCGGTTGACGCCCAGGTCGTCCGCACTGATGAAGCCGTCGTCGCAGACTCCCTCGCCCAGCCGGGCCACAAGTTGTTGCACCGCGACAGCATAGCTGTGCCGTCACGGCGCGAATGACCCATGACCGGCACTCCACGGACTGGCTGGTCACCAGATGACGACGCGCTCCTCCGGGGCCAGCCACAGATCATCGCTTTCGGTGGTGCCGAAGATGTCATGGAAGGCATCGAGGTTGCGGACGATCTGGTTGCAGCGGAACTCAGACGGTGAGTGCGGGTCCGTGGCAAGGCGCTGTTTCGTCGATTCCGGGCGCTGCAGTCCACGCCAGACAGACGCCCAGCCGAGGAAGAAGCGCTCACCGGGGGTGAGGCCGTCGATCTTCTCGCCGTGCGGATCCCCACCGGCCAGCAACCAGGCCTTCCAGGCGATGCCGAGGCCACCGAGGTCCCCGATGTTCTCGCCGACGGTGAGTTCGCCGTTGACGCGGATGCCGTCGGCACCCTCGGGGGACAGGACGTCGTACTGGGTGATGAGTTGCTGGGCGCGCTCGTCGAAGGCCTCCCGGTCCTCGGCGGTCCACCAGTCACGCAGCATTCCGTCACCGTCGCAGGTGGAGCCCTTGTCGTCGAAACCGTGACCGATTTCGTGGCCGATCACCGCGCCAATGGCGGCGTAGTTGATGGCATCGTCGGCGTTCACGTTGAAGAACGGTGGTTGCAGGATGGCAGCGGGAAAAACGATCTCGTTGCGCAGCGGGTGGTAGTAGGCATTGACCGTCTGCGGGTACATGAGCCACTCGTCGGGGTCCATGGGGCCTCCGAGCTTCTCCAGCATGATGTCCACCTCAAATGAATGGGCGGCCATCACATTGCCAATCAGGTCATCGGGGGAAATCGTCAGGTCCGAGTAGTCACGCCACTTGGCCGGGAAACCAATCTTGGGCCGAAACTTGGACAGCTTGTCCAGCGCCTCGACGCGCGTGGGCTCGGTCATCCATTCGAGCTCTTCGATGGAGACCCGGTAGGCGGCCAGCAGGTTGGCCACGAGATCATCCATGGCTTCCTTCGCTCCGGCGGGGAAGTGGCGGTCAACATAGATCTTGCCGATGGCCTCACCCAGAACGCCCTCCACCAGCGAGACACCGCGCTTCCAGCGGTCGCGCAGTTGTTCTGTGCCCTGCAGGGTGCGCTCGTAGAAGTCGAAGCGCGCCTCGACGAAGGCCGATGACAGCCAGGGAGACAGAGCTGAGATGGCCTTCGCGCGTGCCCAGGACTTCCAGGCCTCCAGATCCCCCGTCGCCACGAGTTCCGCAACAGAGGTGGCGAAAGAGGGCTGCCCGACGACAAGGTCGGCCACCTTTTCCACGGGGAGCCCGGCCGCCTCAACAAAGGCCTCCCAGTCGATGCCCGGGGCAGAAGCCGTGAACTCGTCCCACGTCATGGGGTTGTACATCTGACGCAGATCCCGGGTGCGTACCTTGTCCCAGTGATGGGACGCGATGGTCGTCTCCAGATTGAAAATGGTGGCAGCCTCGGCGCTGGCATCGGAGACACCGGCCAGCCCCAGCACACGCTCCAGGTGCGCCCTGTAGGCCTCGCGGACGATCGCGTGCTCATCGAGGCGGTAGTACTCCTCATCGGGCAGCCCCAGCCCGGCCTGTCCCGTGAACATCACATAGCGCTGGGGGTTGCCTGGATCGGAGTCCTCGCCGAAACCGATGAGCGATGAGAAGCCGTTGCGCAGGGACCAGCCCAGATGTGCGGAGAACTCGTGGACGCTGGAGATGGCATTCACCCGGTCAAGCACCGGCAGCAGTGGTGCAGCGCCCAGTTCCTCGACGCGAGCGGTGTCCATGAAAGAGGCATAGAGGTCCGCGATCTTCTGCCGTTCCACATCGGGTGCATCTCCGTCGGCAGTGGAGATGATGATGTCCCGGACGGCCCGCTCCGACTCGTCGCGCAAATCCATGAAGGCCCCGGCCCCGGATTTGTCGGCGGGAATCTCGACAGTCTCCAGCCATTGGCCACAGGCGTGGCGGTAAAGATCATCCACGGGGCGGATGGAGTTGTCGAAGTGTTCGAAGTCAAGCGCGGTGGTCATGGGACCCACCGTATACACATCCTGTCAACCGCCCCAGACGACACTGATGGACGTGGGATCCTCGCCCACCATCGTCGCGCTCACTGGCACGTTGAGGAAGATGTTGTCGATGGCCGAGCTCTGGCCGGCGGTGAAGTCCATCGTCACCGTCAACTGCATGCTGAGTGTGGCCGTGGCCGTGGTCTGGTCCTCGGGTGACAGGGTGGGGTTGAACGATTTCCAGACGGTGTCCGGCTCCAGCAGTTCCCAGGCGACACCTCCCGGCACCACCTCCTTGGGCGGACGGACCACATTGGGGCAACCGGTGGGTGCAGGTTCATTGGAGCTGATGCAGCTTTCCAGGGAACTTCGCGCAGCCTGCTCGAAGGCCGTTCGCCCGGCCGGAGTGAGCTCCGGGTTGACGGGGAACACGACGATGTCGGCGTCGGCGAGCGACGAGATCTCAAGGGGCCCAACGTCCAGGAAGTCAATGAGCGCCAACCCGGTGCTGGGACGGTACGTGCCTGGAAGGACAGACAGTGACAGCGAAGGATCTATGGCGACGCCGTTGAGCAGGACGGGCAGGTTCTCACTTCCCGCCACCTGCAGTTGAATCGTGACCGTGGTGCGCTCCAGGCGGTAGGAGTCGTCGCCCTGGCGCTCCGTTCGCATCGTGGTGGATACAAGCTCGCCGGAGAGTGTGTACTCCACACTCACCTCGGTGGCCAGAGGGTCCTTGGTGAGCACCCGGATGTTGCTCGGCCTCGAGGCGATGGGCATCGCATCGAGGCTGGACTGCTCGAGCAGGAGCGTGGAGTGCTCGGTGCTCAGGGGGGGGCCGAAGGCCAGGGCATCCTCGGCCCTGCCATCAGCCAGAGCCTGGAGATATCCCAGAACAGTCTCCCGCGGAGATGAGTACTTCTCCTGGAGGTCGCCGGTGGGTGTGACGATGGTTGCGCCGTCCGTGCTCCCCGTCCCGAACACATTGACCCACAGGACCCCTGCTGCAACGCCCAGCGCGAGCATCGCCACAGCCAGGGTCACCAGCGTCCGAAGGGGGAGTGCATGGAGCAGGCCGCGGCGTCCGTCCGGCTCCTCAGGCGCTTCGAAGCGTGAAGGATCCTCGGCACGCTCCAGCGCGGACCGGCGTGCAAGGTCCTCGAAGGTTCCACCGCGGTCACCGGAAGGCATGGGCCGGATGATGTGGGTGCCGGGGCGGGTGGGTGTTTTCGGCGAGCTGGGCCCACGATCGCGCCCGGGGGGAGGGGTGGGATCCTGCTCGGGACCCCGGCGCCGCTCCCCGGACGCATCGCTCATTTCGTCCCGGTCTCCCAGGTGTCGTTGCCAGCGATCACTGCCGACAGTGCGGACTCCCTGTCGCTGGCGCGTGCGACATTGATCTGATCGCGCACGAGATCGTCGTAGGCCGGTCGCTGCACCTGTCGGAAGATGCCGACGGGCGCCTGCCGCAGCACGCCCGAATCGCTCAGGCGGGAGATGGCAAAGGCCTGGGTGGGATCCCGACGGGCGACGTCGTGGACCACGATGCTCGACGGATCCACATCGGCGGTGTTGGCGAGTTCAAGATCAAAGGAATCGTTGCGCGCCACACAGAACTGTCCATCGCGGCCATACGTGATGGGCTCCCCGTCACGCAGGGTGATGAGGGCATCGGCAGCGTCTGGACCCTTCAGCTCTGCAAAGGCGTCGTCGTTGAAGATGGGGCAATTCTGGTAAATCTCCACCAGCGAGGTGCCTCGATGGTTGGCGGCTGCGGTGAGCACCTCGGTCAGGCCCTTGCGGTCCGAATCGATGGCGCGTGCCACGAATGTCGCCTCGGCCCCCAGCGCCAGGGAGATCGGGTTGAAGGGACTGTCCACTGAGCCGTACGGCGTGGATTTGGTGACCTTGCCCTGCTCGGAGGTGGGGGAGTACTGGCCCTTGGTCAGGCCGTAGATCCTGTTGTTGAACAGCAGAATGGTCAGGTTGACGTTGCGTCGCATGGTGTGGATCAGGTGATTCCCACCGATCGACAGTGCATCGCCGTCCCCCGTCACGACCCACACGTTGAGGTCCGGGCGCGTGATGGCCACGCCGGTGGCAATGGAGGGGGCGCGGCCATGGATGGAGTGCATGCCATAGGAATCGACGTAGTACGGGAATCGTGACGCGCAGCCGATGCCGGAGATGATGACGGTGTTCTCGCGGCGCACCTGAAGCTCGGCCATCATGGCCTGGAACGTCGAGAGGATGGCGTAATCGCCGCAACCGGGACACCAGCGAACCTCCTGGTCGCTCGTGAAGTCCTTGCGGTTGAGGGGGGTGATGGCCATTGGCACACCGGTGAGTCCGCCTGGAATGCTCATCGCTGGCCTCCTTCCTGGATTTTGTCGATCTCCGTGATCAGGTCCTGCTCCAGCTCGCTCAGAGAAATGGGAAGACCCCGGACACGTGAATAGCTGTGGACGTCCACGAGGAACTTGCTGCGAATGATGTTCGCGAGCTGACCAAGGTTCATCTCGGGAATGATGATTCGATCGAATCCGCGAACGATGTCACCGAGGTTGGCGGGCATCGGGTTGAGGTGTCGCAGGTGCGCCGTCGCGACGTCGCGGCCGCTCAGCCTCACCCGACGGGCCGCAGCAGTGATCGGGCCCCACGTGGATCCCCAACCGAGGACCAGAACCTTTGCCCTGCCTGAGGGGTCAACCACTTCGACGTCAGGGATGTCGCGGACGATGCCCTCGATCTTGGCGGCACGGGTGCGCACCATAGCCTCATGGTTCTCCGGGTCGTAGGAGACGTTGCCGGTCCCGGCTGCCTTCTCGATGCCGCCGATGCGATGCTCCAGACCGGCGAGTCCAGGAATCGCGAACGCTCGGGCCAGAGTCTCCGGATCGCGCTCATAGGGGAGAAAGGTGGGGTTGCCCTTGGCGTCGGTGCCGTTGGGCTCCGTCGCGTAGCCGGGCTCGATGGGCTCGATGTCGTCGAGGTTGGGGATTTGCCAGGGCTCTGAGCCGTTGGCCAGGTAGCCGTCGCTCAGCATGATCACGGGGGTCCGGTACTTGATGGCTATCCGGCACGCCTCCACCGCGGTGTCGAAGCAGTCGATGGGCGACTTGGCGGCAATCACAGCCACGGGGGCCTCGCCGTTGCGGCCATGGATGGCCTGCAACAGGTCTGCCTGCTCGGTCTTGGTCGGCATGCCCGTGGAAGGCCCGGCACGCTGCACGTTGACCACCACTAGCGGAATCTCGGTCATCACGGCGAGGCTGACGGTCTCCGCTTTCAGAAGCATTCCGGGCCCCGACGTGCTGGTGACGCCGAGCGCCCCTCCGAAGGAGGCCCCCAGGGCAGCTGCAACGCCGGCTATCTCGTCCTCGGCCTGGAATGTGATGACGCCGATGTCCTTGCGCTTGGACAACTCGTGGAGGATGTCGGAGGCTGGCGTGATCGGGTAGGAGCCGAGGAACAGGTCCATGTTCGCCTTGTGTGCGCCCGCCATCAGCCCGTAGGCGGTCGCCACGTTGCCGGAGATTTGACGGTACCGGCCGGGCTTCATGGGTGCGGGTGCCACTTCGAAGCGGAACTCGAAGGACTCAGTGGTCTCGCCATAGGCGTGCCCGGCCTGGAACGCGGCAATGTTGGCGTCGCGGATGTCAGGTTTGGCTGCGAACTTCCTCTGCAGGAATTCGATGGTGTTCTCCAGCGAGCGGGAGTACATCCAGCTCAGCAGGCCCAGGGCAAACATGTTCTTCGTGCGGGAGGCGTCCTTGCGCGTCAGACCGAATTCCTTGACGCTGGCCGTGGCGAGATGTGTCAGGTCCAGTGAATGCACCTTGTAGCTCTCCAGGGTGCCGTCCTCCAACGGATTGGAGTCCCACCCGATCTTGCTCAGGTTGCGTTTGGTGAAGTCTGCGGTGTCGACGATGATGACGCCGTCCCGCGGCAGGTCGGCCAGGTTCGCCTTCAGCGCCGCGGGGTTCATGGCCACCAGTACGTCGGGACGATCCCCGGGGGTGACGATGTCGAAGTCGGCGAAATGCAGTTGAAAACTGGAGACGCCGGGCAGGGTGCCCTGGGGGGCTCGGATCTCCGCCGGAAAGTTGGGGAGGGTGGCGATGTCATTGCCCAGGCCTGCGGCCTCGGCGGTGAATCGATCCCCAGTCAGTTGCATGCCATCGCCCGAGTCTCCAGCGAAGCGGATGACAACCCGGTCAAGGGGTTGCGGTTGTGCCACGAGATGGTGTCCTTCTGGATTGGCTGAACGGTGAAACTCCACGTATCACCGGCCATTGTAGGCGCG